>NZ_JAPPSU010000019.1:0-43815 GCF_026719175.1 Citrobacter sp. R4 | reverse complement strand
GAAAACCGGTCATGCGTTCATCAAAGAGCGGATGCGTGCGGAAGATGCTATTTACGGCGGCGAAATGAGCGCCCACCACTACTTCCGTGATTTCGCCTACTGCGACAGCGGGATGATCCCGTGGCTGTTGGTGGCGGAGCTGGTATGCCTGAAAGGGCAGTCGCTGGGCGAGCTGGTCCGCGACCGGATGGCGGCGTTCCCGGCGAGCGGGGAGATCAATAGCAAACTGAACGAACCGGCCGCAGCAATTGCCCGCGTAGAACAACACTACGCCCGTGATGCTCTGGAAGTGGACAGAACGGATGGCATCAGCATGTCGTTCCCCGATTGGCGCTTCAACCTGCGCTCGTCCAACACCGAACCGGTGGTGCGTCTAAACGTGGAATCGCGTGCTGATATACCACTGATGGAAAAGCAGACTCGTTTGATCCTTAAACTGCTGAGAGGTTGAAAATGTGGCCAGGAGCTAATTTCAGTCTCCTCCGCATTCATCCTAACAGGCAGTTGGTGCGACTTAACAAAGCGAATGCTATTAATTAAGCCAGCCAATGAGTTAACATCTAAGCCACTTTCAAGCCGCGCATAAGTCGCGCGGTGACCACACCTGACAGGAGTATGTAATGTCCAAGCAACAGATCGGCGTCGTCGGTATGGCAGTGATGGGGCGCAACCTGGCGCTCAACATCGAGAGCCGTGGTTATACCGTCTCCGTTTTCAACCGCTCCCGTGAAAAGACCGAAGAAGTGATTGCCGAAAATCCTGGCAAAAAACTGGTGCCTTATTACACGGTGAAAGAGTTTGTTGAATCCCTTGAAACGCCTCGTCGCATCCTGTTAATGGTGAAAGCTGGTGCGGGCACGGATGCAGCCATCGATTCGCTGAAACCTTATCTTGATAAGGGCGACATCATCATTGACGGCGGTAACACTTTCTTCCAGGACACCATTCGCCGTAACCGCGAACTGTCCGCAGAAGGATTTAACTTTATCGGTACCGGTGTCTCCGGCGGTGAAGAGGGCGCGCTGAAAGGGCCATCTATCATGCCTGGCGGCCAGAAAGAAGCGTACGAACTGGTTGCCCCGATTCTGACGAAAATCGCTGCTGTAGCGGAAGATGGCGAACCTTGTGTGACCTATATCGGTGCTGACGGGGCAGGCCACTATGTGAAGATGGTCCATAACGGTATTGAATACGGCGATATGCAACTGATTGCTGAAGCCTACTCACTGCTGAAAGGCGGACTGAATCTCAGCAATGAAGAGCTGGCCAGCACCTTTACGGAATGGAACAACGGTGAACTGAGCAGCTACCTGATCGACATCACCAAAGACATCTTCACCAAAAAAGATGAAGACGGTAAATACCTTGTTGATGTCATCCTGGATGAAGCGGCCAACAAAGGTACCGGTAAATGGACCAGCCAGAGCTCGCTGGATCTGGGTGAACCGCTGTCCTTGATCACCGAATCGGTCTTTGCGCGTTACATCTCTTCGCTAAAAGAGCAGCGCGTTGCTGCTTCAAAAGTATTAACGGGGCCGAAAGCGCAGCCGGCGGGGGATAAAGCTGAATTTATCGAGAAAGTGCGCCGCGCGCTGTACCTCGGTAAAATCGTTTCTTATGCTCAGGGCTTTTCGCAACTGCGCGCTGCGTCTGATGAGTACAACTGGGATCTCAACTACGGTGAAATCGCGAAGATTTTCCGTGCGGGTTGCATCATTCGTGCGCAGTTCCTGCAGAAGATCACCGATGCCTACGCGCAAAATGTCGGTATCGCCAACCTGTTGCTGGATCCGTACTTTAAAAACATTGCGGATGAATACCAGCAGGCGCTGCGTGACGTCGTGGCTTACGCGGTGCAGAACGGTATCCCGGTACCTACGTTCTCTGCGGCAGTTGCCTACTACGACAGTTACCGTGCGGAAGTCCTGCCTGCTAACCTGATCCAGGCGCAGCGTGACTACTTTGGCGCACATACCTATAAGCGAACCGATAAAGAAGGCGTTTTCCACACCGAATGGTTGGATTAATTCCTTTTAGCTTACAAAGCCCGGTTTTTTAGCCGGGCTTTTTTTATCCGAATTCTTATTGCTTTATTTCTGTTGCTTCATATTAACTTAATATTATAGCTTTAGTCTGATAAAGAAAATCTTAATTGTGTCAGGCTTCGTTGACACTCTATTCGTTCGGACGCTAAAACAATAATAACGCGTCAGGGCTATAACAAGTCATGACATCATTATAAGTTAATTCTGAGAGCATGAAATGAAAATCACCATTTCCGGTACCGGGTATGTTGGCCTGTCTAACGGTCTGCTTATCGCACAGCATCATGATGTTATTGCGTTAGACATCGTTCCTTCCCGGGTAGAAATGTTAAATGATCGGATATCTCCGATTGTCGATAAAGAAATACAGCAATTTTTGCAGTCTGAGAAAATTAACTTTAAGGCGACATTAGATAAAAACGAAGCCTATAAAAACGCGGATTACGTTATCATCGCCACGCCAACAGATTACGATCCTAAAACGAACTACTTCAATACCACCAGCGTTGAATCTGTCATACAGGATGTTCTTAAAATCAATCCGGATGCGGTAATGGTTATAAAATCTACCGTTCCGGTAGGCTTTACCGCCTCGATGAGCAATAAGTTCAACACCCAAAATATCATTTTCTCACCGGAATTCCTGCGGGAAGGGAAGGCGCTTTATGACAACCTGCATCCTTCCCGAATCGTGATCGGCGAGCGCTCCGAACGGGCCGAGCGCTTTGCAGCGCTTCTTCAGGAAGGCGCCGTTAAGCAAGATATCCCGACCTTGTTCACCGACTCCACGGAAGCGGAAGCGATCAAGCTTTTTGCCAATACCTATCTGGCCATGCGGGTTGCGTATTTTAATGAACTGGATAGCTATGCCGAAAGTCTGGGACTGAACACGCGTCAGATCATCGAAGGCGTATGTATGGATCCGCGAATTGGCAATCACTATAACAACCCGTCGTTTGGCTATGGTGGTTACTGTCTGCCAAAAGATACCAAGCAGCTCCTGGCGAACTACCAGTCCGTTCCCAACAATATTATCTCCGCGATTGTCGATGCTAACAGAACGAGAAAGGACTTCATCGCCGACGCTATTTTGGCCAGAAAGCCAAAAGTCGTGGGCATCTATCGCTTGATCATGAAAAGCGGGTCGGACAACTTCCGCGCCTCTTCCATCCAGGGGATCATGAAGCGCATTAAAGCGAAAGGGGTGGAAGTGGTCATTTATGAACCGGTGATGAAAGAGAACACTTTTTTTAATTCGCGCATTGAACGCGATTTAACCCGGTTTAAGCAGCAAACGGATGTCATTATCTCTAACCGTATGGCTGAAGAATTAAAGGATGTGGTAGAAAAAGTCTACACCCGCGATCTGTTTGGCAGTGATTAAATGATTTTTAAACAGGGAAAGGAATCCCTCTGAAAATCTCGTAAAATTACGTTTTTTATCAAATTTCTTATAGCATCCCGGCATTTTATCGTTACACTGTACCACCATAAGTCTTTTCCTATTCAGGGTATTGATATAAGTGGAAAATAACAACCTCACCGGTCGCAATAACGAACCGGAACAGATTGATTTAATTGATTTAGTTATGCAGTTATGGCGCGGTAAGGTCATTATCATCGCTTGTGTCTTCATCGCCATCTTACTAGCTGTCGGTTATCTGGCCGTGTCGAAAGAGAAGTGGACGTCGACTGCCATCATCACCCAACCTGATGCGGGCCAGTTAGCGACCTATTCCAATGCGATGAACGTGCTGTACGGCGGCAACGCACCACGGATTAACGAACTGCAGTCAAACATGATTGGCCGGTTCAGTTCTGCATTTTCTGCTTTATCTGAAACACTGGGAAATCAAGAAAAACCCGAAAAGCTCACCATTGACGCCTCTGTGAAAGGTCAGCCGTTACCGCTGAAAGTGACGTATCAGGCGCCGACTGCGGAAGATGCGCAGAAAACGCTGGCGAAGTATATTCAGCAGGTGGATGAAACCATCTCCAAAGAAGTCAATGCTGACCTGGCGAGAAGCATCACTACCCGCACTTCAGACTTTGAACAATCGCTTGAAGCGCAGGAAAAAGTCGCCCAGGAGCAAAAAGCGCTGCGTATCGCGCAGATAAGCCAGGCGCTGTCCGTCGCCAAAGAAGCGAACATCAAATTGCCGCAGGTTCAGCAGGCCGATCAGGTTTCGCAGGATACGATGTTTATGCTGGGCAGCGACGCGCTTTCCTCAATGGTGCAGAACGAAGCGACCCGGCCGTTAGCCCTTTCGGATGGTTACTACCAGACACGCCAGAATCTGCTGGCGGTGAAAGCGCTGAAAATCGAACCGGACAGTGTTCACGCCTATCGCTACGTGATGAAACCGACGCTGCCGATTCGCCGCGACAGCCCGAAAAAAGCCATCACCCTGGTGCTGGCGGTGCTGCTGGGCGGTATGATTGGCGCGGGTGTGGTGCTTGGACGGAACGCGCTGCGTAACTATAAGCCGAAAGCGCAGTAAACGTGATTTTGCCGGAGGGGGCAACTTCTCAGGCCAGTAAATACAAAGCCGGGCTTTGCGCCCGGTATTTTTACATATTAAGATTACTGATGACGCTTACGCAGGTTTTCGATCACCGTCGTCAGGTCCAGTTCCTGATCCTGCAACAGCACCAGCAGGTGGTACATCAGATCAGAAGCCTCGTTGGTCAATTCATCGCGGTCATGCACCGTGGCGGCAAGCGCCGTTTCAACGCCTTCTTCGCCGACTTTCTGCGCAATACGCTTAGTGCCGCTGGCGTAGAGTTTTGCCGTGTAGGAACTGGCCGGATCGGCAGTTTTACGCCCGGCTAACAGCTGTTCAAGTTGATACAGGAACAGCCACTGGTGGCTTGCTTCTCCAAAGCAACTGCTGGTGCCTTTATGACAGGTTGGACCAATCGGGTTAACCAGCGCCAACACGGTATCGTTGTCGCAGTCAGGCGCGATGCTCACCACCCTCAGAAAGTGGCCGGAGGTTTCACCTTTGGTCCACAGCCGCTGTTTCGTGCGTGAATAAAAGGTCACGTTGCCGGTCTCAAGGGTTTTATCCAGCGCTTCCGGGTTCATATAGCCCAGCATCAACACTTCGCCGGATACCGCGTGCTGTACGACCACCGGCATAAGTCCGTTGGTTTTTTCCCAGTCCAGCTCGCGGCGCTGTTGCTCTGTTAACATATCCTGATCTCCACGCCCTGTGTTGCCAGGTACGTTTTTAACTCACCAATATTGATAATTTGTTTGTGAAAGACGGAGGCGGCCAGCGCCCCGTCGACGTCCGCGTCACGGAAGGCCTCAAGGAAGTGCTCCATGGTGCCGGCGCCACCGGAGGCAATCAGCGGGACATGACAGACGTCGCGCACTTTTTTCAGCTGCTCAAGGTCGTAGCCGTTACGTACACCGTCCTGGTTCATCATATTCAGGACGATTTCACCGGCGCCGCGTCTTTGCACCTCCTGCACCCAATCCAGCGTTTCCCACTGGGTGACGCGGGTACGGCTTTCATCGCCGGTATACTGATTCACGTGATATTTACCGGTTTCAGCGTCGTACCAGGTATCAATGCCGACCACGATGCACTGTACGCCAAAACGATCCGCCAGGCGGGTAATCAGCGTCGGGTCCGCCAGTGCAGGGGAGTTGATGGATATTTTGTCTGCGCCAAAGGAGAGGATCTGCGCGGCGTCTTCCGCCGATTTAATTCCACCCGCCACGCAAAAAGGAATGTCGATCACTTCCGCGACGCGTGTCACCCAGCTCTTGTCGACAACGCGTCCGTCGCTGGAGGCTGTGATATCATAGAACACCAGTTCGTCGGCGCCTTCGTCCGCATAACGCTTCGCCAGCGGTACAATATCGCCGATGATTTCATGGTTGCGGAACTGCACGCCTTTCACCACCTGGCCATCACGAACGTCGAGGCACGGGATTATGCGTTTTGCCAGCATTGGATAGCCTCCTTCACGGTAAATTTCCCTTCCAGCAGCGCGCGTCCAACAATCACGCCGCTGACACCGGTGCCGCGCAGGGCGGCCACGTCTTCAATGCCGCCAATTCCGCCAGAGGACTGAAACGCCACCTGCGGATATTTCGCGCACACTTCACGGTATAACGAGACGTTAGACCCTGCCAGCGTACCGTCACGAGAAATATCGGTGCACAGCACGTGCTTCAGGCCGACGGGCAAATAAGTTTCAACCAGCTCTTCCAGCGAAACGCCGGAATCTTCCTGCCAGCCGCTGACCGCCACCTGCTTATTGCCTGCGTCATCAATACGCACGTCGAGCGCCAGCACCAGCGCGTCCGCGCCAAAGCGCTCAAACCAGCCTTTCACCACCTCCGGTGACTTCACTGCCGTTGAGCCGACCACTACGCGTGCAACCCCCGCGGCCAGCAGGGTGGCAACGTCTTCTTCGCTACGCACACCGCCGCCAACCTGGACGGGAACGTTAACGCCCGCCACCAGCGTTTTGATCAGCGGGATCTGGCGTTTTGCCGGATCTTTCGCCCCGGTTAAGTCAACCAGGTGCAGTACCTCCGCGCCCTGCGCCGCGTAATCCTGCAAACGCGGTAACGGATCGTTGCCATAGTCGCGCTGTTTTGCGTAGTCGCCCTGGTGGAGACGTACCACGGTGCCGTCGATTAAATCTAATGCCGGAATAATCATCACATCTCCAGGAAGTTTTTCAGTAACTGCGCGCCTGCAGCACCCGAACGCTCAGGGTGAAATTGTACGCCGTAGAAGTTGTCTTTTTGCACCGCGGCGGTAAACGGTTCGCCGTAATTGCACTGTGCGATAGTCCACGGGTTCACCGGCATGGCATAGCTGTGCACGAAGTAAAAGTACGCGCCGTCCTCAATCCCCTGGAACAGCCGGTTTCCGGCCTGCGGATAAACCCTATTCCAGCCCATATGCGGCAGCGGCAGTCCGAAATCGGTCATTTTCGGCACGTCCTGCTCAATAATTCCCAGCAGATCCACACCCTGTGTCTCGTCGCTGCGACGTCCCAGAATTTGCATCCCCAGACATATGCCCAGCACCGGTTGCGTACAGGCTTTGATCAGCTCGATAAGTTCGCGCTCGCGCAGCTGGTCCATCGCCGCCTGGGCGGTGCCGACGCCGGGCAAAAACAGTTTGTCCGCCATCAGCACCACGTCCGGGTCGCGGCTGACCTGCGGGTTGTATCCATGCCGCGCCACGGCGGATTTCACCGAATGGAGGTTGGCGCAGCCGGTATCCAGAATCACTACGTTCATCACAACACTCCTTTGGAGGAGGGGAGCGTATCACCTTCCACGCGGATGGCCTGGCGCAGCGTGCGGCCAAAGGCTTTAAACAGGCTTTCCACACGATGATGGTCGTTTTTGCCCTTGGTTTTCAGGTGCAACGTCACGCCCATGGTGTAAGAGAGCGAGCGGAAGAAGTGTTCAATCATCTCGGTGCTCAGATCCCCCACGCGCTGATAAGCGAATTCAGCTTTATATTCCAGGTGCGGACGCCCGGAAATATCCAGCGCGCAGCGTGCCAGGCATTCATCCATCGGCAGGACAAAACCAAAACGGCAGATCCCGCGCTTGTCGCCGAGCGCCAGCTTTAATGCTTCGCCCAACGCCAGGCCGGTGTCTTCAACGGTGTGGTGATCGTCAATATAGAGATCGCCCTTGACCATTATCTCCATGCGAAAACCACCGTGGGTGGCGATCTGGTCCAGCATGTGGTCGAAAAAGCCGACGCCGGTGTTGATTTTGCTGTCGCCTTCACGATCCAGCCACACCTTCACATCAATCTGCGTCTCTTTGGTCTTACGTTCCACGTGGGCGTAACGGTCGCGTTTCGTCAACTGCTCACCGATCATGGCCCAGTTCAGGGTTTCCCGGTTGTAGCGTAAGCCGCGAATGCCCATGTTGTCGGCAAGCTGAAGATCGGTTTCCCGGTCGCCGATAACATAGCTGTTGGCGCTGTCCATTGCCTGACTGGCAAGATAACGCTCAACCAGCCGGGTTTTCGGCTTCCGGCAGTCGCACGCGTCGGCGGGCAGGTGCGGACAAATCAGCACCTCGTCAAACTGCACGCCCTGCGAGGTGAAAATCTGCATCATCAGGTTATGTGGACCCTCGAAGTCGGCCTGAGGGAAACTCTGGGTTCCCAGACCGTCCTGGTTGGTGATCATCACTAGCGTATAGCCCGCTTTTTGCAGCTTCAGCAGGACCGGCACCACCTCTGGCTCAAAGGCCAGTTTGTCGAAGCGATCCACCTGGAAATCGCTGGGCGGTTCGGTGATCAGGGTTCCGTCACGATCGATAAAGAGATACTTCTGGCTCATACTTGCTCCGCACGTAAAGCGTCAATGACGCGCTGGCTTTCTTCCCGTGTTCCAACCGTAATGCGCAGACAGCCGCTTAATGAAGGTTGTTTGTTCTGGTCTCGTAAGATAATGCCCTGATCCCACAAAGATTTAAATACGCGGCTGGAGGCCGTAAAACGCGCGAGAATATAGTTGGTTTGCGAATCGAACACCTGCTCCACGCAGGCGATATCGCGCAGGGCATTAATCAGGTACTGACGCTCCAGCAGAATCTGCGCCACGCGCTCGCGCATCGCGTTTATTCCCTGCGGACTTAGCGCCTGAGCGGCAATGTCGGCGACCGGCGTTGAAAGTGGGTACGGGGCGATCACTTTCAACAGCAGGTTGATGACCTCTTCATTGGCCAGCGTAAAGCCGCAGCGCAGTCCGGCCAGCGCGAACGCTTTCGACAGGGTGCGCAGAATGACAAGGTGAGGGTACTCAGACAGCCAGCCTGCCAGCGTCGCCTGTGGGCAAAACTCAATATAGGCTTCGTCGGCGACGACAATCGCTTTGCCACGCGTCAGTTCCAGCAGCGTGCGCAAGTCCTGCGGATGGATCAACTGGCCGGTCGGATTATTTGGGCTGCACACGTAAACCACTTTAACACCGTCGAGCTTGTCCGAAATGCCCTGCATATCCAGCTGCCAGTCGGCAAGCGACGGTACGGTACGGCATTCAACGCCGATTGTCTCCGCGCTGACGCTATACATGCCGTAGGTCGGCGGACAGTAGAGGATCGCGTCTTTACCCGGCTCGCAGAAGGCGCGGATTAACAGTTCAATGCCTTCGTCCGCCCCGCGGCTAACCAGCACCTGTTCTGGCTTAACGCCCGCGTACTGGGCGTAGTGTTCAATCACCGCTTTGGGCTGGCATTCCGGATAGCGGTTGAGCGTTTGCTGCGTCAGTTGAAACTCGACTGCCGTCGGGAATTCGTTGGCATTTAACCAGACATCACCGTTGCCACCCAGGCGACGGGCAGACTGATACGGCGTAAGCTTGCGGACATTATCACGGGCTAACTCGCTGACGCTAAAACGGTTTTCAGTGCTCATGCTTGCTCCTTAAGGGCGTTGACGCGCAGGGTGACGGCATTTTTATGAGCGGTCAGGCGTTCTGCCGCCGCCAGCGTTTCGATGGTGGACGCCAGAGCGGAAAAGCCCGCTTTCGACAGCTCCTGCACCGTCATACGCTTCTGAAAATCCGCCAGTCCAAGGCTGGAACAGGTCGCGGTATAACCGTAGGTTGGCAGCACGTGATTGGTGCCAGAAGCGTAATCCCCGGCTGACTCCGGCGACCAGTCGCCAAGGAAAACCGAACCGGCGCTGGTGATATCATCCACCAGATCGCGGGCGTTACGTGTCTGCACGATAAGGTGCTCCGGACCATACTGATTCGAAATCTCGACACACTGGGCCAGATCGCGGGTGACAATCAGGCGGCTGGCGCTGAGCGCCTGGCGTGCGGTTTCCGCGCGCGGCAGTTCCGCCAACTGGCGTTCTACCGCGTCGGCAACGCGTCTGGCGATGTCTGCGTCCGGGGTCAGTAAAATCACCTGTGAATCCGGACCGTGTTCCGCCTGCGAAAGCAGGTCGGAGGCGACAAAATCCGGCGTTGCGCCGCTATCGGCAATCACCAGCACTTCAGACGGACCGGCAGGCATATCGATCGCCGCGCCATCCAGACGCTGGCTGACCTGCCGCTTCGCTTCCGTGACAAACGCATTACCCGGACCGAAAATTTTATCCACCTTTGGCACCGACTCGCTGCCAAACGCCAGCGCGGCAATGGCCTGCGCGCCGCCGACGTTGAATATTTCCTGCACCCCACACAGTTGCGCCGCATACAGAATTTCGTCGGCGATCGGCGGCGGCGAGCAGAGCACCACTTTTTTGCAGCCCGCAATGCGCGCCGGCGTTGCCAGCATCAGTACGGTTGAAAACAGCGGCGCGGACCCGCCCGGAATATATAAGCCGACTGAGGCGACCGGGCGCGTGACCTGCTGGCAACGTACGCCGGGTTGGGTTTCCACATCCACGGTATGCAGTTGCTGTGCTGTGTGGAACGTCTCAATATTTTTCACCGCGACTGCCATCGCCTGTTTTAAATCGTCGCCCAGTCGGGCGCCGGCAGCGGCAATTTCATCAGCGGACACGTTCAGCGCGCCAACGTCGGTTTTATCAAATTTCGCGCTGTATTCACGCAGGGCAGCGTCACCGCGCGCCTTTACGTTATCCAGGATCTCGCTCACGGTGCGGGTAATACTGTCCGACGCGGAGATCGCCGGGCGCATCAGTAAGTTGCGCTGTTCTTCAACGCTGCATGCGTTCCAGTCAATGATTGTGCTAAAGCTCATGGCCATCACTCCATCATCTTCTCAATCGGCAGCACCAGGATCGAACTGGCGCCAAGCGCTTTCAGTTTTTCCATGGTTTCCCAGAACAGCGTTTCGCTGCTGACCATGTGCATAGCCACGCGCTGCTGGTCGCCCGCCAGCGGCAGAATCGTTGGGCGCTCTGCGCCTGGCAGCAGGGCGATCACTTCTTCCAGGCGTTCGCTTGGCGCGTGCATCATGATGTATTTTGATTCGCGTGCCTGAATCACGCCCTGAATACGGGTGAGCAGCTTGTCGATTAACTGCTGTTTGGCGTCGGCCATGTCGCCGTCGCGTTGGATCAGGCAGGCTTTTGAGCGGTAAATGACTTCCACTTCGCGCAGTCCGTTAGCTTCCAGCGTGGCGCCGGTAGAGACCAGGTCGCAAATGGCATCGGCGAGGCCCGCGCGCGGCGCGACTTCCACAGAACCGTTTAACAGACAGGATTTAAAGGAGACGCCTTTCTGGTCGAGATAACGCTTCAGCAGGTGCGGGTAAGAGGTGGCGATGCGTTTACCGTCGAGAGCGGCCGGGCCGTCCCAGGCTTCGTCAACCGGGGTCGCCAGGGAAAGGCGGCAGCCGCCAAAGTCGAGGCGACGGAGGGTAAAGTAACGCGGATCCTCACCCTGAGCGCGGCGGTTGAGCAGTTCCTCTTCCAGCACGTTCTCGCCAATAATGCCAAGATCGACCACGCCATCCATCACCAGACCCGGGATATCGTCGTCACGCACGCGCAGAATATCGATCGGCATATTCTCGGCCATCGCAATCAGACGCTGGGTGTGTAAGTTAATTTTAATGCCGCAGCGTGCCAGCAGTTCGCGTGAATCATCACTCAAACGGCCTGATTTCTGAATAGCTATGCGTAAACGGGTGTTATCTAACATTCTTATTTCCTCTTTATCCTGTCTGAACCGGTCTGAAACGCGCGCCAAAAAAAAGCCCCCGGAAGATGATCTTCCGGGGGCTTTCTCATGCGTTCATGCACCACTGGAAGATCTGAATGTCTCCCAGCACACATCGCCTGAAAGACTAGTCAGGATGATGGTGATGATGGTGGTGTTTAAATTGAACGCGTGTCATAAAATTCTCGATGAATGCTTATTCATTTGATGTCTTTTAACCTAAACCACTTTGGCGTGATAAAGCAAGCGCTTTTTTACATTCCTATTTATAGTATGAATTGTCAGTCTGAATACGCAGGCGTAGCCTTATATAAATAGTGCCGGAGTCAGGAGAAAACGGATGAAAAAGGTCGCAATTGTCGGTTTAGGATGGTTGGGCATGCCGCTGGCAATGTCGCTGACGGCCAGAGGCTGGCAGGTGAAGGGGAGCAAAACCACCCTGGATGGGGTAGAAGCGGCCAGAATGAGCGGTATTGAAGGGTATCCACTGCGTCTGGAGCCCGAGCTGGTCTGCGAGGCGGACGATCTGGAGGCGCTGATGGACGTCGACGCGCTGGTGATCACGTTACCGGCTCGTCGTAGCGGTCCTGGAGAAGAATTCTATTTACAGGCAATGCAGGAACTGGTCGACAGCGCGCTGGCCTGGCGCATTCCGCGCATTATCTTTACCAGTTCGACCTCGGTGTATGGCGATACATCGGGCACGGTGAAAGAAAACACGCCGCGTCATCCGGTCACAGCCAGCGGGCGAGTATTGAAGGAGCTGGAGGACTGGCTGCATCATCTGCCGGGCACCTCAGTGGATATTCTGCGCCTGGCGGGGCTGGTCGGACCCGGGCGGCATCCGGGGCGTTTCTTCGCCGGAAAAACCGCGCCAAATGGCGAACACGGCGTCAATCTCGTCCATCTTGAAGATGTCATTGCCGCCATCACGCTTCTGCTTCAGGCGCCGAAAGGGGGGCACATCTATAATATCTGTGCCCCCGTCCACCCTGCGCGAAAAGTGTTTTATCCGCAAATGGCGCGACTGCTGGGCACCGAGCCGCCGCAATTCCTGGACTCGCCGGACAAGGGTAAAGGCAAAATTATTGACGGTAGCCGGATCTGCAATGAGCTAGGATTTGAATATCAGTATCCCGACCCGCTGCTGATGCCGATGGAGTAATGCATATCCCAGCGGTCTTTTGCCATCCATCGCAAGGGGGCGTGTATGAAACCACTGCTGGACGTGCTGATCATTCTTGATGCGCTGGAAAAAGAGGGCAGTTTTGCCGCAGCGTCGGCGCGGTTATATAAGACGCCGTCGGCGCTCAGCTATACCGTTCACCGCCTCGAAAGCGACCTGAATATTCAGATTCTCGATCGCAGCGGCCATCGCGCCCGCTTCACCCGCACCGGACAGATGCTGCTGGAAAAAGGGCGTGAAGTGCTGCATACCGTGCGGGAGCTGGAAAAACAGGCGGTGAAACTGCACGAAGGCTGGGAAAATGAGCTGGTCATTGGCGTAGACGACACTTTTCCTTTTTCCCTGCTCGCCCCGCTGATCGAGTTATTTTATCAACATCACAGCGTCACGCGGCTGAAATTTGTTAACGGGGTGCTGGGCGGCTCGTGGGATGCGCTGACTCAGGGACGGGCGGATATTATTGTCGGCGCCATGCATCAACCGCCGTCATCCAGCGAATTTGGCTATACGCGTCTTGGCGATCTGGAACACGTTTTCGCGGTTGCGCCTCATCATCCGCTTTCGGAAGAAAGCGAACCGTTGAGCCGCGGCACCATCAGACGCCACCGGGCGATTGTGGTCGGTGACGGCGCACATCCCGCCTGTTCAACGGCAACGCAGCTACTGGACGATCAGGACGCGATAACCGTTTTCGATTTTAAAACCAAACTGGAGCTGCAAATCAGCGGCCTGGGTTGCGGTTATCTGCCGCGCTATCTGGCCCAGCGATTCCTTGAAAGCGGCGCGCTCATCGAAAAGAAAGTGGACGCGCAGGTACTGTCTGAACCCGTGTGGGTTGGCTGGAATGTGCGCACCGCCGGGCTGGCCAGCGCCTGGTGGCGGGACGAGATTTTAGCAAATAGTGCTATCGCTGGTGTTTACACAAGCGGCGAGTCCAGCAAATCAAGCAGTTAAGAAAAAATTTTTTATGACAAGGCTCTCATTCTCTTGTCATTTCGCCTCAATTTAAGGCACAATGCGCCGCTTGCAAAAAATGACATTAACCGACGTTTTACTACGCGTCGGTTATTTTTTTGCATCAAACCAATCATTCATACCAAGAGGCCGGGCTTCGTACCGGATAGATATTTACTAAAAACCGACAGTTGTTGTCGCTGAGGAATCCAGAAAATGGGGCAATTTTTTGCTTACGCGACGGCATTCGCCGTAAAGGGGAATGACCATGTCGCATAACGTTACTCCAAACACCTCTCGCGTGGAATTACGTAAAACCCTTACGTTGATTCCGGTTGTAATGATGGGTCTTGCCTATATGCAGCCGATGACGCTGTTCGATACATTCGGTATCGTTTCGGGCCTCACTGACGGTCACGTGGCAACGGCGTATGCCTTTGCGCTGGTCGCGATTCTTTTTACAGCGTTGAGCTACGGTAAACTGGTTCGCCGTTTCCCGTCCGCTGGCTCGGCGTACACCTATGCCCAGAAATCCATTAGCCCGACCGTTGGCTTTATGGTGGGTTGGTCATCTCTGCTGGACTACCTGTTCATGCCGATGATCAACATCCTGTTGGCAAAAATCTATTTCGAAGCGCTGGTGCCGTCAGTACCGTCATGGATCTTTGTTGTCGCGCTGGTGGCCTTTATGACCATCTCTAACCTGCGCAGCATCAAAACGGTAGCGAACTTCAATACCCTGATCGTGATCCTGCAGATGGGCATCGTGGCGGTGATTGTCGGCCTGATTATCTACGGTGTTTCCCACGGTGAAGGCGCGGGTACGCTGGTAAGCTCACGTCCGTTCTGGTCTGAAGGCGCGCACGTGGTGCCGATGATCACTGGCGCGACCATCCTGTGCTTCTCGTTCCTCGGCTTTGACGGCATCTCTTCGCTGTCTGAAGAGACCAAAGACGCAGAGCGCGTGATCCCGAAGGCGATCTTCCTGACCGCGCTGATTGGCGGCCTGATCTTCATCGGCGCCTCTTACTTCCTGCAGCTGTACTTCCCGGATATCTCCCGCTTCAAGGATCCGGATGCGTCTCAGCCGGAAATCATGCTGTACGTGGCGGGTAAAACCTTCCAGTGGGGCGTGCTGATCTTCTCCAGCGTAACCGTACTGGCCTCCGGTATGGCGGCGCACGCGGGCGTGTCTCGTCTGATGTACGTCATGGGCCGTGACGGCGTGTTCCCGACGCGCTTCTTTGGCTACGTACACCCGAAATGGCGTACCCCGGCATGGAACGTGCTGCTGGTCGGCGCCATCGCGCTGCTGGCGATCAATTTTGACCTGGTGACGGCGACGGCGCTGATCAACTTCGGCGCGCTGGTGGCGTTTACCTTTGTGAACCTGTCTGTGATTTCACAGTTCTGGATCCGCGAAAAACGTAACAAGACGCTGAAAGACCACTTCAATTACCTGATTCTGCCGACCTGCGGCGCGCTGACCGTGGGCGCTCTGTGGATTAACCTGGAAGAAAGCTCAATGGTTCTGGGGCTGATCTGGGCCGGCATTGGTCTGGTGTATCTGGCTTGCGTGACCAAAAGCTTCCGCAACCCGGTTCCGCAATACGAAGATATCGCTTAATCGTGTAATCCAATCAAACCGGAGACCTGTTCTCCGGTTTTTTTATGCCTGCGTTTTATTTCCTGTCTGGCTTAATAACCTTTCGTTCTAATTTAGAGAATTTGGTTATTGGTTATGAACAACCGCGTCATGAATAATTTCCTGACAAATGTTCTTTAGGCTAATTAATTTATGCTTTCAATGATAATAAGCGGACTGTTCTGCGGTGCGCTGCTGGGTTTTGTCATGCAGCGCGGACGGTTCTGTCTGACCGGCGGATTCCGCGATATGTACATCGCAAAAAACAACCGTATGTTTTATGCCTTGCTGATTGCGATCTGCGTTCAGAGCGTGGGCGTGTTTACGCTGATCCAGACCGGGGTTGTCAGCTATGACGCGGGGACGTTTCCGTGGCTCGGCACCGTGGCGGGCGGCTACATTTTTGGCATTGGTATTGTCTATGCGGGCGGTTGCGCCACCGGTACATGGTATCGCGCGGGCGAGGGGTTGATCGGCAGCTGGATTGCGCTGTTTACCTATATGGTAATGAGTGCGGTAATGCGTTCACCGCACGCCAGCGGACTTAACCAGACGCTGAAAACCTACAGCACTGAACACAATTCGATTGCCGACACGCTCAACCTTTCCGTCTGGCCGCTGATTGCCTTATTGCTGGTGCTGACGCTGTGGGTGGTGGCGAAAGAGCTGAAAAAGCCGAAGCTGAAGGTAGCGACGCTACCGCCGCGCCGTCGCGGGTTGGCGCACATTCTGTTTGAAAAGCGCTGGCATCCGTTTGTCACCGCAGTCCTTATCGGGCTGATCGCGCTGCTGGCATGGCCGCTGAGCGAAGCGACCGGCAGGATGTTTGGCCTGGGCATTACCTCGCCGACCGCCAATATTTTGCAATTTCTGGTGGCAGGCGACAGCAAATTCCTTAACTGGGGCGTGTTCCTGGTGCTCGGTATCTTTCTTGGCTCGTTTATTGCCGCAAAAGCCAGCCGGGAATTTCGCGTACGCGCTGCCGATGCGCCAACCACGCTACGCAGCGGGTTTGGCGGGATCCTGATGGGCGTTGGCGCCAGCATCGCCGGAGGATGCTCGATCGGTAACGGCCTGGTGATGACGGCGATGATGACCTGGCAGGGCTGGATTGGTCTGGCCTTTATGATCCTTGGAGTGTGGACCGCATCCTGGATAGTGTATGTACGACCGCAGCGTAAAGCCCGACTGGCGACCGCTGCGGCGAATTAAACGTAAGGATAAATGATGGCGATTAAAAAACTGGACGTGGTAACGCAGGTTTGCCCGTTCCCCCTGATTGAAGCAAAAGCGGCGCTGGCGGAAATGGCGAGCGGCGACGAACTGGTGATCGAGTTTGACTGCACCCAGGCCACGGAAGCCATCCCGCAGTGGGCGGCGGAAGAGGGGCATACTATTACCGATTACCAACAGGTTGGCGATGCCGCCTGGAGCATCACCGTACAGAAAGCGTGACCCATGCTTCCCTCTGCGTTCGCGCAGAGGGAAACCTTCAGACGATCTCTTGCGCGTACTGCCACAACGACTTCAGTAACGCCTGCTTCTCACTGTCATTCGCATATTCCTGATACAGCATCTGTAACTCTTCGGCATAGCGTTGCAAAAATTCCGGCGTAAAGACCTGGCGACGATGTTCAAGCCAGCGTTGCTGCTCCGCTTCATCCAGCGTGCCGGGGAAATTGCGCGCGCGGTAATTGAACAGCAGCTTCTCAATACGCGGGTCGACAAAGGTGATGTCCAGCGCAGGTAAATTTTGTGGGTCCGTTTCCAGCACAATCTTCATGGCCGCGCGATCGGCATCGCTGAAGAAGCCATTGTACAACTGGGTATCGACGTTATCGGAAACTGCGAACGGTTCCGCTTCGGCAAAAATAGCCACCACTTTGTCACGCACCTGCGGGTTGTCGCGCAGCACTTTCAGGTTATCGAGGCAGTGCTGACGATTAATCCCTAACCGGTCGGCATCTTCCGGACGCAGCGTATTCGCCTGCGCCAGCACCGGACATTTATTGATGTGCACCAGTTTCACCGGCACGGCGGCGATATCGCCGAGATCGGCTTTGGCGGTGTACAGCCGCTCGCGCAGGGCGTCGCTGTCGAGTTCGAGGAGCGGTGAAATATCCCCCGCCAGATCCACCATAATCACCGCGTTGCGGTTCTCGGGATGCCATGCCAGCGGCGCGACCCAACTGGTGTTGCCGCGCCAGGCGCCAAACATACCAGAGACATGCACCAGTGGTTTCATTTGCGGCACATCGATCAGCGCCGCCAGCTTGTGCTTGCTGCGGTGCGTGTAGAGGTAGTCAAACAATCGCGGCTGCCGCGCCTTCACTAACTGCGCCATCGCTATCGTCGCATACACGTCCGCCATGGCGTCGTGGGCGTTGCTGTGTTCAATCCCGTTCGCTTTTGTCAGGTGTTCCAGTCGAAAGCTGGGAAGCCCTTCCTCATTTTCCGGCCAGTTGATCCCTTCCGGGCGCAGGGCATAACAGGCGCGCATCACGTCCAGCAAATCCCAGCGCGAATTATCATGCTGCCAGCTCCAGGCGTAGGGATCGTAGAAATTGCGGTACAGGACGTTACGCGTTACTTCGTCGTCGAAGCGCACGTTGTTATAGCCAATAATGCAGGTTTTTGGCACGGTGAACAGCGCGTGGATGCGGGCGGCAAACGCCGCCTCGTTTTCGCCTTTCTCCCGCGCTTCCTGTGGCGTAATACCCGTAACCATCACGGCCCCTGGCTGCGGCAGATAGTCGTCTGCAGGCTTGCAGTAAAACACCTCAGGTTCGCCGATAACGTTAAACTCGCTGTCTGTGCGAAGAGCGGCAAATTGCGCGGGTCTGTCGAGCGCCGGATGCGTGCCGAAGGTTTCGTAGTCGTGAAAGAGGAATGTGCTCTGTATGCTATCGTTTTTAACTGTCACCTGATGTACACGCCTGATGTTATATGTAACTGATTTAAAAGGTTTTTAACGCTGTTTTTGTCATTGATTGATTGTGACTGTACACGATTAAATATTGTTGTTTATGTTCGTACATGCCATATTGAGTACAGATTAAGTACATAAACCATAAAATCATTGAGTACAGAAAACTAAAATGGCGATCAGTGACACTAAGCTTCGCTCTATCTATGGTAAACCATATTCCGGCCCATCTGAAATTACTGATTCCGACGGGCTCGGTATACGCATCACACCAAAAGGCATTATCAGCTTTCAGTTCCGTTTCCGCTGGGATGGGAAGCAACACCGTCTTGGGCTTGGCCGTTATCCGGCGATAATGCTTCGTGATGCTCGCAACATGGTTGCAGATTTAAGGGAATCGGTCGATAAGGGAATTGACCCTCGTACGCTGGCAACTGGCAATAAGGCACAAAAAAAACCAACAGTAAAAGACTGCCTGGACTATTGGGAAAAAAACTACGTTGACGTCGCACTCCGTGAAAAAACACGAGTGCTCTACAGGTCGACAGTGATCAAGCATATGAGCGCTGCTTTCACTGGCGTTCCGATTGAGGATATTCCCGTTCGTCTCTGGGTAGAACGTTTCACAGAAGAAGAACGTATTAACCCACGACGCGCTCGGCAGTTGCTGGTGCAACTTCGTTCCGCTGTTGGCTGGTGTACCAGGAGACAGTTTATTCGCCCTGTGGAGCTTATGCTGCTGCAGCCAAAAGATGTCGGAAAAAAAGCATCAGTCGGTGAGGTCACTCTCAGCTATAACCAACTGGCGAAAATATGGCTGGCTATAGAACGGAGCAGGGGATCAACCTCTAATAAGCTGCTTCACCAATTGTTGATGCTTTATGCCGCCAGAAATAGCGAGCTTCGCCTGGCCGTTACTGATGAATTTGATCGGGAGGAAGGAGTCTGGACGGTGCCAGCAGAGAAAAGCAAAACTAACAGGATTATACGGCGGCCAATATTCGGCGCGGCTGATGATTTGCTTAAAAAGGCGGAAATGACCTACGGAAAAATTCTTTTTCCTGGTCCGGATCTGAAAAAATCAATGACCCTTGCTGGTGCTAACCGATACCTCGGCAGAATTGAAACGTCACTTGGTATTGGTGTATTTACGGCTCATGACTTCAGGCGTACTCTGGCGACGAGGTTATCAGAGGAAGGTGTAGCCCCGCACGTAATTGAAAAAATGCTGGGGCATGAGCTGGGCGGCGTACTTTCTGTCTACAACAAACATGACTGGATCGCAGAACAGAAAGCCGCCTATGAGCTGTACGCAGAAAAAATATTCTGGCACATCAGGAAGATTTCTGGTTAATACCGCCGTTTAAAATCCACGCTTCCACCTCAGATTGTAGGTACTGTTTGGGGTGGGTACGTATCGGTTTCGGGAAGTTATGATTTTTGGTGTACTTCCAGATAGTCATACGAGACGAAACCCGCATCATCTGCATCACTTCTTTTTCGTCAATCATTTCAATATCAGCCATACCCACCTCACACCACACTTAGGCCACGGCAGTGGCGCCAGACTTCATACATGCGCTTCACTACTTCCCGACAGTAGTAGCCGTGTCCGTCCCGGGTCAGGTCGTAGCGGGCGCCATATTTCAGGCGCATCCATATTTCGAATTCTCTGTTCATCGTCACACCGAACCAATCGTTTTCTGAACTACCCGATAACCCCGTTTCCGGGGCTTTTTCTTCGCTTCAACTCGCACTGCTGAAACCTTTGGCGCTGGAGGGATCGGTACTGAAACACCATTACGCATATCTCTGCGGTTACCCATCCTCCAGCCACTTGTTGTTCTGCAATCTCTCGCGTGTGTTAAATGAGTCACGCTTGAGTAACTCCTGCTTATCTGGCATTGGCTTGAATTTGTGTCTTGCTATTAATTCGTGAGGGGAAATACCAGGGTCATATGTATTGCCAATCATGATTTACTCTCCATAAAGTCGTTTACCGCTTTGCTGAGAGAAAGGCCAAGTGTTTCTATATGCTTCTGTAACGCCTGAAATGATTGTGCTTCGGATGCCAGGATTTCACGATGGCAGAGTTCTTTAACCAGATGCTCAAACTTGCTGTAGTAACCACAACGGACAAGCACCTCAATACCAAAGTTTTTACTTTTCTCATCAGTCACTTTCTTCTTCTCACTGAGAATGAGGTCATGCTTTGTTCCGGTAATAACGTACTTACCTAAGTCAATGTTCAGTTTCATGATGAATTCCTCAGTCGTCTCGTCTGTTGCCGTAGCGTCCATAACGAACAACCATGCGTGGGTCGATGGACTCTTTGAATTTCTCTAGTGGTTTGCGGAACGGACGGATTGATGTCTGGTAGATGGCTTCGCGTTCTTCTTTTTCCGCAAGCCAGATAATATGGCGAAGTTCCTTTTCTGCTTTCGTTTCCTGCGGCATAGCCATAATCAGGTCGTAGTTCTTTCTGAAGTTATCCAGCACATCCGATACGGAATTACCAGATAACCGGCGCGGGTCGTCCGCCCCGTAAAGAGGTGCTGGCATAGTTGAATCCTTATTTATTTAAATCAGAATGGTATGGAATCTTCGAATGGTTGCGACTGTGAGTTATTGGATGGTTGCTGGTTACTTCCTGAAGTAGCAAACCCTATTCGAGCATTAAGCAACTCAAGAGTTATGGACTGTCCGTTTTGTCCCTGATAAACATCGACCTTGATATTCTCGCCAGTGATTTCAACGATTCCGCCTTCAACCAGCACATTACGATAGTAATCGGCTTGCGCTCCAGGTTTGGCAAAAACAGCGGCGCTGTAGTTAGTCCATTCTTTTTGTTTGGTATGGCGATCGTAATACTGAACACCTGCTCGGATATTAAATCCGATGCTATCCCCAGCCTGAAATTCACGAGCTGCTTTATTAAGTCTTACTGTGATTGAATGCGCCATTAAGCTATTGCTCCTGTTAATTCTTTTTTACGGATGGTGTACACATCGCCAGCACGAACATGTTGCTCAGTTCCAGCAAGGCTTCTGTCAGCCGCATTCCACGCTTTTTCAAGGTCAGGCAATGATGCTTTGGCGGCGTAATCAGAAAACGCTTTCAGGAGTTGCTCCGGGCTTCGTTCATCGTGTTTTTGTTGTGGTGTATTGTGAGGGGTTGATTGCTTAACTGAATCGGAAATTTGTTGCTGCTTATGCTCGTCAGTATCTGCGTCTTTGGCGTCATCGATACCGAACAATCCGTTAAGGCAGTATTTACGGGCGTAAGAGCTTGTAGCGCCCGTCACCTGAGCAGAATCCATTCCCTTTTTGCTTTCTTCTTCTCGCGCCATAGCGCTTGCTGAGTGGCTATTTTCACCATCCGTGATTGTCGCCGTGGCTTTGACGTAATAACGATCGCCTATCAGGACAATCTCATCAGTGATTGACAGGAACAGGCCTTTCAGCAGCGGCTTAACACCCTCCAGAATGTCTTCGCAGCTTCTGTATTTGTATTTTCCAAACGAATTGTACTGATTCTTTGGCGCATTCAGGTGCTCCTGAATTTCAGCCAGTCTTGCGTAAAACTCTTTGCTCATGAGTAATACCCCGCAAATTCATCCCAGCTAATAATCGGATTCTGTCGCTCTGCGGAAAGGTTTATTTGCTGCTCCACTTCTTCCTCAATTTCTGGAGATATGAGAGCGATAAATTCATCATCATCAAAATCATGCAGCATATTTTTTATTCCAGTCTTCGTCCTGCCATTCATCCCAGCCAAGAGCTATACCTGCTGCCCACATATAGGCATCACGACACCCTTGCTTAGTGTCAGGAAATGATTTCTCATATACCTTGTTGAACTCTCTGTTGCCTTGCTGAACAAGGATCGTTCCGTTAATAGGCACAATAGTCATTGCGTGGCACTCCTGGCTGATTAAGAATTTCTACGAGTCGCTTCCATCCTGCGCGTAATTTTCGAGTGATGCGGTCAAGTAGTGATTCAGTTAGTTGGAAGGCACCCATGCGAGCACCTCCCGCGATTGCGTAAATCATGGGTAGTTCCTTAAATTAAATATTGTTGTCATAGCGAAAGAGACTCGAATGAATCTCTGTTGGTATGAGGAAAAAAGAATGCCGCCCATATAGAGCGGCAAGACTATCAAGGGATGATTCTCCAATAACCAGAACGAGTCTTCGTCCTCATTCGGTTACGAGCGATATTGCTCACATAGCAGACTCGTAAATCTGCTATAGGTGCTTATTCGCTAGGTGGTTCAGGTAATGGCATCCAGTGGGTAACTCTGGCTCTGCTGTTTTGACTATTGCCATCACTAACTCGCCAAATCCCTTTAATTCCTTTGCTTGAAAGCCATCCCATGAACTGGTAACGATCGTCATCAATGTCGTCATCGCCATACTGGCCGAAACATAAAACGTCTGCCTCGTCATCAGGCAACCGATCACTACACTTAATCCACTCCATCACTCCTCCCCCAGAGCCTTGCTGATGGCTGCGCGAGCTTTCAGAATTTCAGGGCAACTATCAGCATCCATAACCATCACACCCAATGAACCAGTCACTTCTTGCAGAGCTTCAAGTAAATCAGGAGCTGCTGCTATCAGGTTGGCGTTTGCAATTGTAGCGTTTCGCTCATGGTCTGATCCCCATCCAACAAAGCTTTGCAGGTAGGCAATCTGAGGGCCCCCACCGCTGCGGACCTCTATGCATGTTGAGTCATCGACTTGACTTGCTGAGTTCTCTTCCCAATCCCACTCACCTTTCGTACCTTTGAATTCCATATTCACCTCTGTGGCTTGCTGCAAAAAGAAGACCGACTATGCGGCCTCAACCAAATCAGAAAATGTACTTCGCCACATGTGACCACCCGATAAACCAAGCTCACCAGCCAGAGAAGCCATCGCCTCAAGCTTGGTGTCACCAAATCCAGCAGGAGATTCCTGTAAATCAACAAAATTATTCGCGTGTGCACACCAAGCATTACCATCTAACTCGATGGTCACGCCAACTACCTCAGCATACTTATCAGCGTCATCATCATTGCAATTCCATTTGCCAGCCAACTCATTAACGCGCTCTTTATTGGCGCCCAGAGCCAGAGATTCAACCAGAATGTCCCACGCAGTTTTACGGTTGCTTACATCTAATGGCCATGAGCAAACCGCAAAATCAGAATCACGAATATCAATAATTGCATCTGGTGATGGCTTATAAATAAGATCTCCATTTTGATGCAGGTAATACCATCCATTAGTACTCATATTTCACCTCAAATAAGTGGCTTACTACCCAATTTCATTTTCTGCCGTCCTACACATGTCACTCCCATTTCACGGGCTGGCTTGCTGTAGTACAGGCGATTAGTTTTCTGTGGTACTTCCTGCTCTTTCTTATCGCGCAGACTTCCGAGCGAAGTGGCTCTAATCACGCGATTGCTGCAGTCTTCTGATAACCGTGAAAATGCACGGTCAATCCTTTTTGAATACTGCTTAATTTCTTTGTGCTGACGAGCACGTTCGAGTTTCCGAATTTCTCTGGCTTTCATTGGATACCTCCAGTGGTTGCTTTGGTGATACGGTGCTCAGATGCTTATCTTCTGAGTCGCTGTCATGCAGCTGCATTTCACCGCATCCCAAAGCAACTTCCTTTGGCGGGGACGAATCATCCCCATGTCATCTTTTTAAAGAGCTGCCAATCAGTTCCGTTTGGCTACCAGCGTCCTGCTGATGGCTTAACAATACAAAATGTACTGAGTATCGTCAATACAATATGTACTTAAAATTTTCGAGAATGTACGAAGTGTATGAATGAGAAGGGAAAATAAATTTTGTGTATTAAAAAACCCGCCGAAGCGGGTTGAAGGGATGAGTCTAAATTACAGGCCTTGCCATTTGGCTTCTATCACTACGCCAATAATGCGGCAGTTACCATCAATAGGGAACATGTGGTAGCTGGGGTTAAGCGGTTTGAGGTATTTCTGCCCTGCGTCTACTACGTATTTCTTGAATGTCGCCTCGTTCTCTGAATCCAGCTTTGCAACTACAAGTCGTCCGTTCGTTGCCTCGATTGCTGGATCAACCAGTATCTGCATTCCCTCGGGTATGCTAAGTCCGGTAGGCGAAGTCATCGAATCACCCCTAACCGTCAGCCAGAACGACCGTTCGCTCGCATGTGCTGTTGTTTCAGGCCATACCTCAATCTCCTGAAGTTGATAAGGCTCAACAGCCTCACACCAATTTCCTGCGCTAACCCAGCTAATCAGGGGGAATCTCCTTACCTCAGTGTTAGGACGTGGATTGGTGACATTACCCATATCAGAATCTGGATAGTCAACCATCCCATCAGAACTCAGCACCAACTCCTTCAGACCGAGCTGTTTCATGATTGAGGCGATGTCCTCAATGCTAGGTTCGCGCCGACCATTCAGCCAATGCCCTATCGCCCCCTGAGTCTTTCCGAGAGCCTCGGCAAGCTTATCCTGGGTAATGCCAATCTGTTTCATCCTGGCCTTAGCCAGTTCATTCCACGGTGTTTTCATATCACGATTATTACGTGTTGTATTAACTGTCACAATGCACAAAATGTATTAATCCCCTTGCATTATCTCAGTACAGTTTGTATTATTGTTGTACGTACCATCCTGAGGAGATGAACCGATGAGTAATCTTCGGAAAATCCGGGAAACCATGAAGGTTTCTCAAGCCGTTCTGGCTGAAAAGGTTGGGTGTACACAGGGAGCAATTGGGCACTACGAATCGGGTCGACGACATCCAGATTTGAAAATGTGCCGCCAGCTCGTTGATGCCCTCAACAGTTTTGGCGCAAAAGTTCAGTTGGATGACGTGTTTCCACCTGAACTGAACGCAGCTTAAGCAGTACCGCTCTTTAACACTACGGGCAGGGATGTTTCGTCCCTACAACCAACGCATCAGAAGATGCGTATTTACTTATTAACTATGGAAATAATACGTAATGGAAAACGCAAGTTACAGCAAACCCTCTCAGCGCGATATCGACCGTGCTGAAACTGATTTACTCATCAACCTCTCTACAGTCACTCAGCGAGGACTGGCAAAGATGGTTGGATGTCATGAGTCGAAGATAAGCCGTACTGACTGGCGCTTTATTGCAGCCGTTCTGTGCGCGTTTGGGATGGATTCAGACATCAGTCCTATAAGTCGTGCATTCAGGCATGCACTGGAAGGAATCACAAAAGAAAAACGTCCAGTTGTTGGTAGCAATCTGGACGCTTAAACACACTGTGTTATGTCAAGTAACAGGAGTAATTATGACATACCCGCAAAGCGAATACCAAGTAGTAACTAAGCTTAGTGTGCCGGCTGAATATAAAAGCTCTGGATTTGTTTACGTTATGGAAAACGAAAACATGCCAGGGATTTATAAGATAGGCATGACAACTAACTCACCAGAAGCTCGCGCCAAGGAACTTTCAAGCGCGACAGGAGTTCCTTCCCCATTCTCAGTGTTAGCTGCATTTCATTCTCAAAACCCAAGGGTTGATGAAAAGCTTGTTCATCAGGTTTTTTCTGACCACAGAGTGAGTGATAGCAGGGAGTTTTTTTCCTTTCCAACATGGGCGGACATCAATGGAGCTCTTTCAGAGATTGAAATCATGGTTGGCCCAGAAAGAAATGCAGACGCCGCCGTTATAGCCATGAACGAGGCCTTCATTTCATTTTCTAATGAACCAGAAATTGATCTCGCGGAAGAACTTTGTGAGCAGGGAATAGGAGGCGTTGTAGGGAATATGTCAGCTGTAAAAAACTTCCTCTACAGGGCCGGTATCGACTATGTGAAAGGACTAATTAGTCAGCATAACGCCTCGCTTGCATTTCTTCCGGGAGGCGAGGTTGTGCTGGTTAAATCGATAGAGGCTCAGCTCTTTGAGAAAGGAGAGAAGGAATGAATACGGCAGAAATCATTAAGTATCCTGGCCCTGAGCCATGCATCACCAGGAGCAACAGAATGGAGAACAAAAAGTTTGGTCATTTCTCTCTATTCAGAAGCCTGCTAAGCGTTGATTGGGCCAAAGATACTGCCAAGTTAGCGTTATGGGTTAGGTTGCTGGGAGAGGCCTCATATCGCAACAGAGTTGTGGAATTTGCTGGCAAAGACTGGAACCTGAGTCATGGTCAATTAGTAACTACGACAGCAATTCTTGCACGCAAACTTCGCGATCAGGATGGCAAAGAAAAGAGCCCTCAGGCAGTAACTAGAATGCTCAATTTCTTCACCAGGGAAGGTATGATAACCACCGAAGGAAACCGCTTCGGGACGGTGATTACCATCACAAATTACACCGCTTATCAGGCGATTTTACCCGATGAACCATACGATGAACCATCCGATAAAGCCAAAGCCAGTAATGGCGCGCCTTTAAGACTGGTACCCGATGAACCATCCGATGAACCATCCGATGAACAGAACAAGAAGGTAACTAACAAAAATAAAAACAATAAACCCCCTAAATCCCCCAAGGGGGAATCAAATGGATTTGATCCACTCAGCATCCCCATCCCTGATTGGCTCGACAGAATGGCCTGGGAGGAATGGGTAAAAAACAGGGCTGAGACCAAGAAGCCGATGAAGACTGAACGGACGGTAAGGGCAGCCTTCAAACTCCTGAAAGAATGCCTTGATGATGGTCATAATCCAGCAGACATAATCAACACAAGCATCGCAAACGGATATCAGGGTCTGTTCAAGCCTAAATACCCTGCAAGGAAAAACCTACCTCAGCAGATGCCAACCCAACACTGGAACGACAAAGACGAGTGGGAGAACAACTTCCTATGAAAAACCTTGTCCAGGCGATTCACAATCGCGACAGCAACGCACTGGCTCGCCTTGCTGGAGATAACAGAGAGCCAGAGCGCAAAGTAAATAACGAAGCTGAAAAGATGGTAGATATCCTATTCGACAACCTCAAGCAGCTTTTCCCGGCATCAGTTAGCACAACCCTGAAAGACCCGCGTGACGAAGCGGCTGCAAAGCGGCAGTGGATAGCCGCTTTCGCAGAGAACAACATCCGCACCAAGGAACAACTCAAGGCTGGCATGCAATACGCCAGAGCCAGTGAATCGCCATTCTGGCCCTCTCCTGGGCAATTTATTACGTGGTGTAAAGATGCTGATTATCGCGCAGGGGGACTACCTGATGCTAATGAGCTTCATGACATGGTGATGAAGTATTGCTCAGGAAAATCACAGTACGACTCTGCTGAAAGTTATCCCTGGAAGAGTAATCCCTGCTATTGGATGGTAACCAAGCTGTATGACCTTATGCGCTCTTTAAACCTGACTGATGCAGAGTTGAGAAAGCGGTGTTCTGAGGAGCTAAATAAAATGGCCCGTCGTATTGAATCGGGAGAGGATATTCCTGCACCAGTTGCGCAAATCCCTAAGCTACATATCCCGCTTAGCAATGAAAAAGGCCTGGCGAAAATAGCAGAACTGCGGGCAAAGCACAGGCTGGGGGCGAGGTGAAATGGAAAAAGAAAGAACGAGATTTGAAGCGCTTTTCAAAAGTGTATTCAGAAATAAATTCAAGCTGATAAGAACATACACAGGATATGAAGATGCTTTTGTGAATAGCTGTTTTTTCTTCTGGCAGGAGGGGAAACAGTGAAAGACAAATCATCATCCATAAAATCTTTCATAAAAAGCCGACCAGTAACCATCCGCAAAGACATATTCAAAGCACTTAACATCCCTCAGCGAACCCTGACATGGCATTTAAAAAAGCTTGTCGATTCAGGTGAGGTAACAAAAATCCAGGATGGTTATTACTTTGCAGATGAGAATTCGCTTACAGCATGGCTTGAATCAAAGAAGCCAGGAGAAGAAACTCCGGGAGCAATCATGAACGCAAGAGAGAAAATACTTCACCACCTTGAAACAAACTATCCAACCTCAGCAGCAGAATTCCAGAAGCTCACCAAAGTACCAAAATCCCGAATCACTCAGTTACTCCGTGAACTCACCGCATCAGGCCAGTTAGAAAGCTATAACGCCAAAGGCGGCATTAAGCGCTATCGGCTTGCTGAGCTTCACCACAAACGCATTGAGTCAATTCTCGGATGGTTCGATTCGGGGCGGTCCGGCACATCGTCTGACGTCGCTGCGGATTTGGGTCTGGATATCACCACCGTAGCGCAAATCCTTGCGTCGCTCAGTAAGCGATGTGAGTTGTACCGTGAATGGCTAGGCCGCGAGAAGGTGTGGATGTATCGGAAATCAGCACCGTTTACTTTTGGCTGCGCCAATCAACTTACTGCATTTATCAACCAGAGATTGAGAGAGGTGAGGGCGTCATGACTGCTTACATCGCAGAAACACTAACAGGGCTATCGGTAACGGTGGCCTTTTTTATTTGGGTGAGAGGGTGAAATGACAATTAACACAGCAGCAATTATTGTGCCGACAGATATTAGCTCGATGGTCCGTGAAATTGAAACGGCATATAACCGATATTTATCTGAATTTCGAATCCCTGACGATCACAAAATAGTCGTTAACTTCTCCGCAGGGAAGGACAGCACAACCACGGCGACTATTGCACACCACCTGTTCGGTGACCGTGTTCAAATCGTAATGGCGGACACTGACAACGAACACGAATTAACTGTTGATTTTGCCCATAATATCCACCATCAAATCGGATGCAAACCGATTCAGATTGTAAAGCGCATATACACTGAGGCTGAATTTGAGCGCCGAAGGAAATCAGTTACTGAGCGCTGGGCTAAAAGACAGGTAATACGCATGGGCGCTCATCGAGGCGTAATCATGCCGTCTCTGGCGCGATCCGATACAAAATTTGGACAGGAGTGGCTACATACTGCTGAAAGATCGGGAATTGAGTTTGAAACTGCACTGGAAGCCGCTCTTTCTGTGTTGCATCCGAGTGGGAACAGTTTTTTAGATGCCGCGTTATTGCACGGTAAATTTCCAATGATGCGCGACCGTTTTTGTACTGATGAATTAAAAATACAGATTGCGTTTGATGCCGCGATAAAACCTCTCCTGGACGATGGCGATGTCGTCGTTCAGTGGTCAGGTGTTCGCGCCGATGAGTCAGACAAGCGCGCTGGTTACGACCGATTTGCGCGTGATGAACGCGATCCAGATTTTCTCTACAACTTCCTGCCAATCCACAAATGGACGGCGGCGGATGTTTTTGCCCTGCACAAATATTTCGGCATCACGCCGAACCCACTTTATACGCAGGGCGCATCGCGCGTCGGTTGTATGAACTGTGTTTTGTGTACCAAAGAGGAAATATCAGAGACGGCGGCGCGTTGGCCTGAGCATATCGAAAAGCACCATGAGTGGGAGAAAAAAGTACGCCTCGCTTCACGCTGGGTCCACTGGATGAGCGTCGGAACTGTTAGCCAGTCATGGATGCGCGTTCAGTTAGGCGTTAGGGATGTAATCCGTTTTGAACTGGATGAGGTCACCGGAGAGGAGGTTGCGTTGCGTAAACGCTATCCGGTGAATCTCGGACAGGAAGTAAAATTGTACGGGCTTGAGCCAGACGCTCAGCACATCGACTGGTCAGGATTCTACGGGCCGCGCGGGAATATGGGGGCGCCGTCTGCGCTGGATGTTGTAGAGTGGGCCAAGACCGGGCGCGGTGGGAAAGTTTACGACCTTGTAAAAGCCAGTCTGGACACCGCAGTTTGCTCTTCTCGTTATGGTTTGTGTGAATAAAAAGCTGGGTATAACACCCCAGCACACTGATGGAGAGGAATGATGATTACATGCGAAAGATGCAATGGTTCAGGATTTGAAGATAGCGGCGGCGTTCAACCGTGGGGAGAGCCAATTCTTGTTGAATGTGAATGTAGGTTGATGGAGAGGAATATGGACGAATCAAGAAAGGTTTTTGAGCAATGGTGGGAAGAATGGTTTGGCGAAGCACCTCTTACACCATGGCATGAGCTTTGGTGCGGTGATGGATATTCGGCAGAGGATATTGACCATATGTGGGATGCTTGGAAAGGGTCTCGCGCCGCTGGAATCAAAGTGAAGGAGTGAGTATGAGCGAGTTAAAGCCGTGTCCATTTTGCGGCTCAAAAGACCTTGTCATTAACCGCGTAGGCCGAGACTGGAATTCAGTAATTTGCCGAGATTGTGGCGGAGAAGGTCCGGAAGAGTTAGGCCGCGAAGATGCGATCAGTTCATGGAACCGGAGAGCAGGAGATGAAGAAACTAACGTTTGAACTAAGAAGCCCCATTCATCAGCAGAACGCCATTCAAGCCATACAGCAAGTTTTACCCTCCTACGACAAGCCAATCATCGTAACCATCCAAGACAGAACCAGAAGCATCCAGCAAAACAAAATGCTATGGAGTTGCCTTGGTGATGTCTCGCGTCAGGTTAACTGGCATGGTAGATGGCTGGATGCTGAAAGCTGGAAGTGCATCTTCACCGCCGCGCTAAAGCAGCAGGACGTTGTTCCTAACCTCGCTGGAAACGGATTCGTGGTGATAGGCCAGTCAACCAGCAAGATGCGCGTCAGTGAGTTCGGAGAGCTTCTGGAGCTTATCCAGGCGTTTGGTGCTGAAAAGAATGTTAAGTGGTCTGACGAAGCTAGGTTAGCACTGGAGTGGAAAGCCAGATTTGGAGATGCAGCATGAAGAAACAGCGACGAAGCATAACCCAAATCGCAATGGACAACATGATATTCATCCCCACCAAACGATCCAGAAACAAACCCAAGCCAGTGCCTACCGAATCAGACGTAACAACCTATGACCCTGTATGGCCGCTCTTGTCAAAGAGATGGCTGCGCCAACGTGCGAGGAAATAACAATGGACTATTCGCAGTTATCAGATTTTGAAATTAACAAACTGGTTGCCAACGTTACCGGAACTCAAGTTGAAGAAACTTACCAGTTCGTAAATGGCGGCGAAGATATTGCCGACCACATGAGCGGTATCGTTCTTATGCGCAAGATAACAAGCAATCGAAAGCACTGGAAGTTGTATGACCCATGCAACAACCCGGCAGACGCATGGCCGATTATCGCTGATAACCATATTGGCATAGCCCCATATCCAAATGAGGCTTTTGCTTGGTCATCACGTCACGGCATGGCTTCTGATTTGTCTGCAGAAGATAAAAACCCTCTCCGTGCGGCGATGATTACGTTTCTACTAATGCAGGAGCAAGTAAATGCTTAGCCCGCAAGAAGCCCAATCCTACGAGCAGCAGAGCATACGTCGAACGTTGTGCGCAGGTTGCACGAAGGAGCTAACGCCAGAAGAAACCTATGCATGTGAAGAGTGCATCAACGAATGGCTGGTATATCGCGATCCGAATGGAGATATGTCGAATGAGGAAGGTAAGGCGACGCTGTAAGAACGAAGAGTGCAGGGAATGGTTCTTCCCGCAATTTCAGAACCAGCAATGGTGTTGTGCTGATTGCGGTACGAAGATAGCACTGGAAAGACGAAGCAAGGAGAGAGAAAAAGCAGAGAAAGCAGCAGACAAGAAACGACGACGAGAGGAACAACAGCAGAAAGATAAACTCAAGATTCGAAAGCTCGCCTTAAAACCCCGCAGTTACTGGATTAAACAAGCCCAACAAGCAGTAAACGCCTTCATCAGAGAAAGAGACCGAGACCTTCCCTGCGTTTCGTGTGGAACGATGAGCGCAGCTCAATGGGACGCAGGCCATTATCGAACTACGGCCTCCGCACCACAGCTAAGGTTCGACCCCCGTCAAATATGGAAGCAATGCCAAGTATGCAATCAGCATAAGAGCGGAAACATTGTGCCGTATCGGGTGGAGCTGGTAAGGCGGATAGGGATTGAGCAGGTAGAGGACATCGAATCAAACCACAAGCGCCATCGCTGGACCATCGAAGAATGCAAAGCGATTAAGGCGGAGTATCAGCAGAAGCTTAAAGACCTGCGTGACAGCAGAAGCGAGGCCGCATGATTTATGACCTCAAACTTCCCCATTGGGCTACGTTGTTGAAGTGTCCCTTCTGTGGAGGTGATGCAGAGCTAACCGCAGATGGTGACGGTGTGTTCGCCGGGTGCTCAAGTAAATCATGCCTGATAAATCCCATTACCGAAACATACAGAACCAAACGCGATGCTGTTCGCGCATGGAACAGGAGGACCGAATGACGCCATCTATCAAAACCATCCCTGACATCCTGGTAGAAGTCAGAGGAAATCAGTCCGAAGCAGCCAGGCAATTAGCCTGCAGCAGGAACACCATCCTCAGGTATTCACGAGACACCAAAGCTCAATTTCACGCCATCGTTAACGGCGTCCTTATGGTTCATCGTGGATGGAGAGGAAGACATGTGCAGCGTAACTAACATCCAGCAGGTCAAATGGCAGCGTCAGCGTGATATGCATACCGAGCAGGTGCTGATTGGCAAAGAGCATGAGCTAGAGCGCAGTCTTGATTATGTGCGCGAGCAGTTGCGGGAGGTGCGTAACCGGTTAGGTACGAATAAGCCAACCGGAGGTGATGCAGCATGAAACTTAGCAAACAGCAGCGTGCAGAACTGCGCATGAAGTTTGGTGGCCGCTGTGCTTACTGTGGTTGTGAGCTATCTGAAAAGGGTTGGCATGCCGACCACGTTGAAGCCGCTCTGCGCAAGTGGGAGTTTGGTGTACGACAGTCAAATGGGGTACGCCGCACTGTCGCAACTGGTGAGTTCTGGAGGCCGGAGAATGACGCTATCGAAAACCTTTTCCCGGCTTGCGCTCCATGCAATCTGTTTAAAGCGACATTCGCCGTTGAAGATTTCCGTAAACAGATAACCGCTCAGGCAGAGCGTGCGCGCGCCTACAGCGTCAATTTTCGAAAGGCAGAGCGTTTTGGCCTGGTTGAGGTAGTCGATAAGCCAGTCGTGTTCTGGTTTGAAAGATATGCAGAGGAGGTCTTAGCGTGAGACATACACCTGTGTACAGCATGGTTAACTTCATCGACGATGCTCATTTTCGCCGAGTGTGGAAGCACCCGAAGAAAACCATCAACTCACGCCAGAAAGCATGGGTTCACTACATGCTTCAGGTGTGGGGCAAGGTTAACGCAGGGGATGATTCCCCGGGTGGTTCAATCAACGTTATCGGTCGCCTGATGATTCGTAGCCAGTGGAGCGATGATAAGGCTAAGCAGATTGAGTCTGTCGTCATGCGCCTCTACGAAGAGGATGGACTGCGTGGAGATGCTTTGTACAAGAAAGCTCGCGAACTGGTCATCCCTCAATCATCGTTCAGCAACATCATCGCTCTCGCCAAAGAATCCGATGATGCTGCTTTCGTTGAACGTGTGATGGTCAAGACGTTTCACCGTGAAAGCCCCGTCCGCGATATAGCTATTAAGCGATATTGCAATCGCAATTGCACGCAAGATATCGCCAGGCTGATGAATGCTGTCACCGGAATGGATATCCAGTCGTGCAGGCGCAGGGTTGTCTGGTGCGAGAATGTGCTCGATTCGGAAATCTTTTATGCAATGAGGCGCGAAATTGAGAAGGAATTTCCACAGGCTGCATAATATTTAGGTAAATTTTCCTAAATAACTTGCTAACGCGAAATGGAAGTAGTATATTTTGTGTATGCTCGGAGCAAAAGCGAACAGAGCAGCCAAACAAACAAGCCCTGAGTTAATAGCTCTGGGCTTTTTGCGTTCATAGCGATAGCAAAACACATCGTCATCGTGGCGGTGTTATCTTGCATCAGGTGCATAGCCGAACTCGCGAATACGCTATGTCGTCAGCTCCACGAAACGGAGCCCATAACAGGTAAGAGCATTGAGAACCGCCGAGACTGCCACGAAAGTCGTAAGTCCGTGCAAACGTCATGCAATGCTCTTTCCGTTGTGGTGAATGCGCAGGCTGATGCGCTAATCAGGTGAGCGAGAACTTGTCTGGTAGTTGGTGTGTAGCGCCAACCGTTTCAGAAGATGCAGGCAAGACCACGCAGCCGGGTGATAAACGTAGTGGCTGCTGGACAAGATGTAAAACGAGGCGTCGTTACACGCCTATCGTCACTAAGCCGGAGATCAGTACCGGCCACCACATCCTGGCCTGCTACATCAGGCAATCGGTCGAAAGACGCCGGATAAACGTAACCGGTCATAATTGCACGACCTTTCTGAAAGCGTCCTATCACCAATCACCAGAACACATCCAGATACCCTTGCACATTCGTGGCGACGGGGTAGGACGTTTTACACAAATGAAAAACCCAGCACTATGGCTGGGCTTCGTGAAGATGGGTGGCAAGAGACTGCGCTAACAGTCTCCTGCCTGATTTGCCCATGCACTTCCCACGAGCAAACCACGTTACAGATAACCGTATCCTGGATTTGTTCATGCAACAACCACGTTAATTCCTAAATTGAACAGATCCCCGCGCTCAGGGGGTGAGAAAATGAAGATGGACGAAAGATACAGCAATGCTTCATACGGTAGCGCTGGTCTTGCGGCTTTCTTTGCCAGTCTTTCTCTACAGGACTGGGGCTTCATCATTGGCGTCGCGTTCAGCATTATCCTCGGCGTTCTGACTTACCGGCTCAACAAGCGTGAGCAAATGAAGCGAACGAAGATACTGCAGGACATTTTGAATAAAACCGACGCCAGAAATCCATCAGCTACAGCCACGGTTATCGCCGAACTCGGTCAGAAAGCACCCAAGGAAATCTGATGAACAGCACCTTGCGAAATAAAATCGCTGCCACTTTAGGTGGTGGTGCCATTGCTATCGCTACAGTCATGTTGTCAGGAAATGATGGAGTAGAGGGAAGGGAGTATGTCCCTTATCGCGATGTAGTCGGAGTGCTGACTGTATGTGATGGTCACACTGGGTCTGACATTATTCAGGGCAAGCGATATACCGACAAAGAATGCGATGCACTAACCCGGAAAGATTTAACACGGATTGCAACTCAGGTTGATCCGCATATCAAAGTGCCGACCACAGAAACTCAGCGAGCAGCAATATACAGCTTTGCTTACAACGTCGGCGCGGCCGCAACCATCAAATCCACTCTGCTGAAGAAACTCAACGCGAAAGATTACGCCGGAGCATGCTATGAGCTTAAGCGCTGGGTATATGCAGGTGGCAAGAAGTGGAAAGGGTTGATGAACAGACGCGAAGTTGAATATGAGGTATGCACCTGGAGTCAGAAATGAGCAGGATAGTCGCAATCATCATCGCTGTGGTTGTCTGCATCATTGTGTCGCTGGGATGGACTGCTAACCACTACCGCAGTAACGCCATCACCTACAAAGACCAGCGCGATAAAGCCAAAGAGCAACTCATTCTGGCAAATGCCACCATCAATGACATGCAGACCCGGCAGAGAGACGTAGCGGCACTTGATGCAAAATACACAAAGGAGCTTGCTGATGCGAAGGCTCAGAACGATTCTCTTAAGCGCAAGCTTGATAATGGTGGCAGGGTGCTCGTCAAAGGCAAGTGTCCAGTGCCAGCCACAACTGAAACCTCCAGCGCCTCCGGTATGGGCAATGATGCCACCGTCGAACTCGCTACAGTTGCTGGACGAAACGTTCTCGGTGTCAGAGATGGGATTATCAGTGACCAATCAGCGCTAAGAACATTGCAGGAATACATCATGACGCAGTGCCTGAAGTGATTCGTCACCCACTAAACAGAACAGCCTGACTCCGGTCGGGCTTTTTTGTGTCTGAGCGCCATGCCCGGCGCGATTAAGTCACAGAGTCTTACAGAAATGAGCTTCGGAGAATCACCGTTATAAGCGGCGGCTTCTCTGTGGGCGGTGTTTCTGGGCAACGAGGCTCATTTTTATAAGGTAAACGCAATGACCAATCTGATTGCAGTAGAAGCAGAAGTGTCCATGAGTAGCCTGGACTTCCTGAACAACATCATTAACCCAGCACGAATAGAGTTTGGCCAACCTGAGGTTGAAAATCGTCACTTCCTTTCCCGCGTTGTGGATGAAATAGATGATTTAGGGGTCGAGGAAACTTTTTACGCGACCACCTCGCAGGGTGCACGGCGAGCTGTTAAGGGTTACATGCTCAATATGGAGCAAATGACCCTGATAGGTATGCGAGAGTCCAAAGCGGTACGCCGTTCTGTGCTGGCAAAGCTCAAAGTGATGCACGGACCACAAATTCCACAAAGTTTGCCTGAAGCATTGCGACTCGCTGCTGACCTTGCTGAACAGAAGGCTGTACTGGAGAGCAAGCTTGCTATTGCTGCTCCTAAAGCTGAGTTTGTCGACAATTACGTAGAGGCGTCGGGTCTTATCGGATTCCGAGAGGCTGCAAAGCTTCTGAAGGTGAAAGAAAGTGACTTCCGGCTGTTCCTTCTCGACCACAGCATCATGTACCGCCTTGCAGGAAAGATGACGCCATACGCACAGCACCTCGATGCAGGTCGTTTCACCGTGAAAACTGGTGAGGCTGGAAATGGTCATGCATTCACTCAGGTGAAGTTTACGCCTAAAGGAATCCAGTGGATTGCCGGGCAACTGGCAGCCAGCAAAATGCAAGGAGCAGCATAATGAACGAACAAGCAAATAAGATTCTCGCGGACCTGCTGCAAAAGGCCAGTAATGGTATAGATGCGGCAGTATCTTTCAGTCAGGCGCAGGTTCCTGATGTTATCCATCAATTACTGGTATGGAATGCAGTAAGTAGCCTGATGTTTCAGGCGATAGCAATTCTTACGGTAATGGGATTTCTGTTAACGGTTAAGAAGGCATGGGAAATAGCGGAAGGGTGCTCAGGTGCTGATTTCTTTGCCTTTTGGTACATAGTTTGCGGGGCATTAGCTTCTATCATTATGTTTGTCGGATTCTGGTTCAACTTTGACTGGCTGAAAATCTGGCTTGCGCCAAAGCTCTACCTTATCGAATACGCTGCAACCCTCATTAAGTAATCAACACCGCGTCGTCCTGTCGCTGTCTCACCATCTTAACTAAGACCACGCCGCTATAGCGGAACATCCCCGTGCGAGTGGATGGTGTTAATCAATAACAGGGCATACCGCGATTTACCCGCTCAATACCATATTCAATCAATGCGGGGTTTGCGCTCATATCAGCTAATCTGCGCTGTGGTAGAAGAAGCAGAGTCATTACAGAAGCCATTTCCGATTGGCTTCGATAATGACAACCAGAGGACATAACAATGCCTCAGCAATATCACGTAACAGCGAAAAAGAAAGACGGAACTGTATACGAAGGATTAATGACCACCAAAGAGCCTCAACTGGTTAACGGTCTCTACGCTATCGCATCAGAGAGTGGTGACTGGCGATACATTCAGCCGGACGAAATCAGTGAAATCAGCTTCGTTCGTGTAGCAGAACAAACATCTTAAGGAATAAATATGGCGACCAAACCAAAGACTGGCCGCCCTTCTGATTATCTACCAGAGGTGGCTGCTGACATCTGTTCACTGCTTGCCGATGGGGAAAGCCTGCGCAAAGTATGCGAGAGACCAGGGATGCCGAGTAAGACATCCGTTTTCCGCTGGCTTGCCGAACACCAGGAGTTTCGTGACCAGTACGCAAAGGCCACAGAGACACGAGCTGATGCAATTTTCGAAGAGATATTTGAGATTGCAGATGATGCAACTGAGGAGTCGGCCGCTGTAGCTAAAGCGCGTCTACGCATCGACACTCGCAAATGGGCTTTGGCCAGAATGAACCCGAAGAAGTACGGCGAAAAAGTAAGTCAGGAAATAGATCACAAGTCATCTGATGGCAGCATGGCGACTAAGCCGACCACTATTCAGTTGTTACCCGTTGAGCCGAAAACATGAGTGAATCCGTTCAACTTCCGATCCCCGCGAAGCTTGCGCCACTGTTCACTGCTGTGAATAAGCGTTACCGATGCTCGCATGGTGGACGTGGTAGCGCCAAGACGCGAACATTCGCACTGATGACTGCTGTGAAGGCATATCAGGCAATGATGAACGGTGAAAGCGGCGTAATTCTCTGCGCTCGAGAGTTCATGAACTCACTGGAAGAGTCGAGCATGCAGGAGGTGAAACAAGCGATCCTGTCTGTTCCATGGCTGGCTTCCAACTTTGATATCGGCGAAAAGTACATCCGAACAATCGACAAGAGCGTTAACTACGTGTTCTGCGGTCTGCGGCATAACCTCGACAGCATCAAGTCGAAAGCGCGCATCCTGCTGTGCTGGGTCGATGAGGCCGAATCAGTCAGCGAAATAGCATGGCAGAAGTTAAGCCCAACAGTTCGTGAGGAAGGTTCAGAGATTTGGGTGACGTGGAACCCGGAGCGCGACGGCAGCGCCACGGATAAGCGTTTCCGCAAAGAGGCAGGCGACGACTGCATCACCGTTGAGATGAACTACACGGATAACCCTTGGTTTCCTGACGTGCTGGAAGGTGAGCGACAGAACGATCAGCGCCGTCTTGACCCGGCGACATACGCATGGGTGTGGGAAGGGGCTTATCTCGAAAACTCCGATAAGCAGGTACTGGCCGGAAAATACCGGATCGCTGAGTTCTCGGAAAACCTCTGGAAAGAAGCTGAGCGCCTGTTCTTCGGTGCCGACTTCGGTTTTGCCAAAGACCCTAATACACTGGTGCGTTCGTTCATCCTGCACAACCGGCTGTACATTGAGTACGAGGCATACGGTCAGCAGACAGAACTCGACCACATGCCAGAGCTATACGACACAATCCCAGGATCGCGTGACTGGCCAATTAAGGCTGACGCGGCACGACCTGAGACGATAAGCTATCTCAAGCGGCAGGGCTTCAACATCTCAGCCGCCGAAAAATGGCAGGGAAGCGTTGAGGATGGTATCGCCCATCTTCGCGGCTTCGACGAAATCATTATCCACCCGCGTTGCAAAAACGTGGCACGTGAGGCCCGCATGTGGTCGTACAAAACGGACCGGATCACTGGTGAGGTGTTGCCGAAACTGGCCGACGGTTACGAACATACGTGGGACGCTATCCGCTACAGCCTCGACGGGCACATTAAGCGCAAAGGTCAGATGGCCGGAATGATGATTCCTAAGCGCCTACAAGGGCGTTAGACTGAATATGTGGTGAATGCGCAGGCTGATGCGCCAAACCAGGCCTTTATGGTCAGGAGTCAGGCAAGACAAAGCCGGTAAATTCGGTGGCGGCCCACGTTGTGACTCAAAGCAGGAGATCAGCGCCTGCCACCACACTAACCTCTTCAGGTCGCCAAGGCGGCCTTTTTTATTGCCATAAATCTAAGTAAAGGATGCAACATGACCTTAATTGCGTCGCTCGTTGCGCTTCTTATAGTGGCGTTTGTGATTGTGGTTAGCTGGGCAGGTCATGCTGCTCCTATTCCTCCCAAGCGCAAGCCTAAAACTATGAGCGGATATCAGCCAACACGAACAGCCAAATCAGGAAAAGTATTGCCGCCACCTAAAAATCGCTAACGGAAAAACCATGACTGACAAATTAACTCTCGCCGTCAACCATGCGTTGAACGATGCGCGGATGGCTCGCGCCCGTATAGGGCTGTTTGCACCAACGATGGGTCTGGACAACAAGCGCCATTCAGCATGGTGCGAGTATGGCTTCCCTGAGCAGGTGACATACGAAAACCTCTATGCCCTTTACCGCCGTGGCGGCATTGCTCACGGTGCAGTTGAGAAGTTGGTCGGCAAGTGCTGGCAGACCAACCCGGAAATCATCGAGGGTGACGACGCAGACGAGAGCGAAGATGAAACCGCCTGGGAGAAGAAGTCCAAGCAGGTATTCACTAATCGACTATGGCGAGCATTTGCTGATGCAGACCGTCGTCGCCTTGTCGGTCGCTATGCAGGAATTCTGCTGCATATCCGCGACGAAAAAGAATGGAATCTGCCAGTCACCAAGGGCCGAGGGCTACAGAAGGTTTCCGTAGCATGGGCCGGGTCGCTGACTGTAGGTGGGTGGGACACCGGTTTGAACTCGAAGACGTACGGACAGCCGAAGATGTGGCAATACACTGAGCGACTGCCGAACGGTTCAAGCCGCAGGGTTAACATTCATCCTGATCGCGTATTTATCCTGGGTGATTACTCAGATGATGCGATCGGCTTCCTTGAGCCAGCCTATAACGCTTTCGTGAGTCTGGAGAAGGTAGAAGGCGGCTCTGGTGAATCATTCCTGAAGAACGCCGCGCGTCAGCAGAATATCAACTTCGACAAAGAGGTGGATTTCAGCAATCTAGCCTCTATGTACAACGTCTCAGTTGATGAGCTGCAGGAGCGATATAACGACGCAGCGCGTGAACTCAATCGGGGTAATGACACCTTACTGATTACCCAGGGCGCCAGTGTTACATCGCTGGTTTCTCCGGTATCTGACCCTTCTCCTACGTACGACGTTAACCTGCAGACGGCCGCGGCCGGGGTAGATATCCCGACGCGCATCCTGGTTGGCAATCAGCAGGCCGAGCGCTCCAGTACTGAAGACCAGAAATACTTCAACGCTCGCTGTCAGTCGCGCCGAGTAGACCTCGCTTTCGAGATAGAGGACTTCTGCGACAAGCTTATCGACCTGCAGATAGTCGACTCAGTCAGCCAGAAGGCTGTTATCTGGGATGATCTGAACGAACAGACTAGTACTGAGAAACTCACCAACGCCAAGACCATGGGCGAGATTAACCAGACCATGATGGGCAGTGGTGACGAGCCGGCATTCAGTCGTGAAGAGATTCGAACTGCTGCTGGGTACGATAACGATAGCGAAGAACCACTAGGAGAGGAGGATGGCAACGAAGAAGACGAAGCCACCGATTCTGCCGCGTAACTATCAGGATCCAACAGGAGCCGATGCGCTGGAACGCCAGGCAATGAAAGACTTCGCCAGGCGTATAAATAAGATTGGCAAGGCGTACAAATCAGCACTCGACAAAATACCTTCCTCCCTCGCAGTAAACGCCAGATACGAATACCAGCTAAACCCAACGCTACTTTCCATCATCCTGAACGATACCAGTTATCTGGTAGACCAGGTGCTGCTGGATGGTAATGAGTACGACCTGTGGTTTTACGAGTACATCGATCTGGCATCAGAGAAAGGTACAGGGCAGTCATTCTACAACCTCAGGCAGCAGTCACCTGTGTACGCCTCCGGGCGTGAGTCACTGGCGGCAATACTCGCGAGTGACCCATATCAGCAGCGTATGGCGCTGGTTCACGCTCGCGTGTTTGAGGAAATGAAGGGACTGAGTGCGGAAGTTAAGCGCGACATGGCGCGTGTGCTGACTGATGGAGTTGGGAGAGGGCTTAATCCCCGCGACATTGCCCGCAACCTGACAGAACAGACTGGCATTGAGAAGCGCCGGGCAAACCGTATCGCGCGAACAGAAGTTACTACCGCACTGCGCCGGGCTAAGTGGGATGAAGACCAGGAGGCGAATGAACTCTTCGGACTGAAAACTCTGCTGGTTCACATCTCTGCGCTGGCACCGACAACGCGACATACCCACGCCGTGCGCCACGCTCACCTCTACACAAATGAAGAAGTTCGTGAATGGTATGCAAAGGATGCGAACAGCATCAACTGCAAATGCAGCCAACAGTCAGTTCTGGTTGACGACGATGGAAGGCCTCAGTTCCCAGACACCATTACCAAACTCAAACAGGAATATAAATCGATGCAGGCGCGCGGTTACGCCTGGGCGGAGAAATAACTATGCCTATGCAGGTCAACATCACCACGAAGGTGAACAGCCAGTCTATCCGGCGCGAAACATACAACGGTCGTGAGCATCTGGTACTTCCGAGTTACACGCTGCCGGCGAATGTCGTTATGAATGGCGGACTGTACACGGCGGAAGAAATCGACGCCCACTATCAGGGGTTGGAAGGCACTCTGGCACCGTTGGGGCATCCACAGGTTAACGGTAAGTTCGTCTCTGCATTCTCTCCAGAGGGCATTAATGCAGGTCATATCGGCGCGTGGAACCGCAACGTTAAGAAGTCAGGTAATCGAATTTACGTCGAGAAGTGGGTGGATGTTGCCCGGGCTGAAGAGTCGGAGGGCGGAAAGGAGTTGCTTGAACGCGTAGCCGCTATTGAGCGCGGTGACGATGTCCCGCCGATTCATACCAGTGTTGCTGCATTCCTTGATCAACTTGAGCCGAATGAACAGCAGAGAGCGACTGGTGCCGAATGGGTGGCGAAGATTCATAGCATGGACCATGACGCCATTCTGTTGCATGAGGTGGGCGCAGCGACACCAGAGCAGGGCGTTGGCCTGATGGTGAACGCTGACCTTGCTAAACCGCTGAAGGCTAACTCAGGTGCATTGGTTGGCGAGTCATACCGGGAAAGAGAGCAACGACTGGACAGAGCGGCAAAAGCTAAATTCGCCACTGGTCAGGATGAGTATGCCTGGGTAGCGGATTTCACCGACTCGCAAGCGGTAATCATCCGCAACGGCGGCAATGCAGAGGTGTTTGGTTACAAGTCTGAGGGCGGTGTTATCACCTTCGACGATACCGGAACCGCAGTAGCTCGCCAGGAGTCATGGGTCGCGGTAGTGGCAAACAAATTCAAATCTTTATTTACACCGCAGGAACAGCCTGCACCAAACCACAAAACGGAGGGCGACATGCCTTTAACCACTGAAGAGAAACAAGAGCTGATCAGCGAAATCGGTAAAGGTCTTGCCGCCAACATCGCCGATGCAATGAATCCGATTAAAGAAGCGATCACCGGTCTGCAGGCCAATCAAGACAAACTTAATGAAGCCCTGACCGCCAACTCACGCGCAGAAGAGAAAGCCAAGCGAGAAGCTGTCGCAAAAGTTCACGGCGAAATCGTGGCAAATGCACTGTCAGGTGATGCGCTGGAAGCAATGTACAAAACAATTGGTGATGCCGCACCGCTGGGCGCTAACTCTGCACAGCAGCAGAAAGAAACCGGCGCACCTGCCGCATCTGAATACTTCAAATAAGGAGACGGGATAATGTCAGGTTATCGTCGCGTTAATATCGACGGGAAATCGCTCTACAAGACCGAAACCCGCCTCACTGCCGCAGCACTGCTGCCAGGTACAGCAGCCACTATCAACGGAGATGGTGAATTTGCGCAAGCTACTGCGCTTGCCGGTCGCCTGTACATCATTGACTGCGCATATCATCAGGGTCTTGGCATCCGTGATGCTGTACCTGCTGGCGATTCCGCTGTTGGCAACTATGTCGAAGAAGGCCGCGAACTGGCCCTGCTGTGTGTGCCAGGCGCATACAAGAAAGACAGCCCAATTAAGCTCGGCACCAACGGGCAATTCACTCTGGCAACCGATGACACCGATTCAGTAATCGGCTACAGCCAGGATGAATTCACCATCGCAGCCAGCACCACCGACTTCATTCGCGTTCGTATGCGCGTTGGCACTGCCG
>NZ_JAPPSU010000018.1:0-50243 GCF_026719175.1 Citrobacter sp. R4 | reverse complement strand
ATGGAAGTTTTGCGGCATTCTGGCTACACAATAACAAGGGAAGACTTACTCGTGGCTGCAACCCTACTAGCTCAAAATTTATTCACACATGGTTACGCTTTGGGGAAATTATGAGGGGATCTCTCAGAATTGAGTGTTGCTCTGTGGATAACTTGCAGAGTTTATTAAGTATCATTGCAGCAAAGATGAAATCAATGATTTATCAAAAATGATTGAAAGGTGGTTGTAAATAATGTTACAATGTGTGAGAAGCAGTCTAAATTCTTCGTGAAATAGTGATTTTTGAAGCTAATAAAAAACACACGTGGAATTTAGGTTAAAGAACAGATCGCGGTGCTGAAGGGGAGCCTCCTGCTGTCTCGTATCCTGTATCAGCAGCAGCAAACCCTGCCGTCGGCAGATGAGCTTGAAGATATGACCAACCGCATCGCGGATTTGCGGCTTGAGCAGTTTGAAGTCAACCAACAGCGCGACGCGCTGTTTCAGAATGATGCTTTCGTCGCCAAACTGGAAGAGGGGCATCAGAGCGACGTTAACGACGAGGTGCACGACGCGCTGCTGCAGGTGGTCGATATGCGCCGTGAGCTGCTGGATCAGTTGAATAAGCAGCTTGGCAATCAGTTGATGATGGCCATTAACCTGCAAATTAATCAACAGCAGTTAATGAGCGTATCAAAAAGCCTGAAAGAAATTCTCACCCAGCAAATCTTCTGGGTAAACAGCAACCGTCCGATGGACTGGGACTGGATAAAGGCGTTCCCGGAAACCCTGAAAGAGCAGTTTAAGGCGATGAAAATCACCGTTAACTGGGAGAAAGCCTGGCCTGCGGTATTCATCGCGTTTCTTGCTGGTTTGCCGCTGCTACTGATTGCCGGCGTGATTCGCTGGCGTCTGAAATGGCTGAAAGCCTGGCAGCAAAAACTCGCTGCGGCGGTCGGTTCCTTACGCAATGACAGCCAGTTGAATACGCCGAAAGCGATTCTGATCGATCTGATTCGCGCCCTGCCTGCGTGCCTGCTTATCCTCGCCGTCGGCCTGATTTTGCTGACAATGCAGCTCAACATCAGCGACCTGCTGTGGGCGTTCAGCAAAAAACTGGCCATCTTCTGGCTGGTGTTTGGTTTGTGCTGGAAGGTACTGGAAAAAGAAGGGGTGGCGATTCGACACTTCGGGATGCCCGCGCAGCTGACCAGCCACTGGCGGCGTCAGATCGTACGCATCAGTCTGGCGCTGCTGCCGCTGCACTTCTGGTCGGTGGTGGCCGAGCAGTCGCCGCTGCATCTGATGGATGATGTGCTGGGGCAGGCGATGATTTTCCTTAACCTGCTGTTGATCGCGTTTCTGGTCTGGCCGATGTTCCGGGAAAGCTGGCGCGACAAAGAGTCTCATGGACTGCGACTGGTCACGATCACTATCCTGTCGATCATTCCGGTTGCCCTGATGGTGCTGACCGCGACCGGCTATTTCTATACCACGCTTCGCCTGGCGGGTCGCTGGATAGAGACCGTTTATCTGGTGATTATCTGGAATCTGCTTTACCAGACCGTACTGCGCGGACTGAGCGTTGCGGCGCGGCGCATTGCCTGGCGTCGCGCACTGGCGCGTCGGCAAAATCTGGTGAAAGAGGGCGCTGAAGGGGCGGAACCGCAGGAGGAGCCGACGATCGCGCTCGAGCAGGTGAACCAGCAAACGCTGCGTATCACCATGCTGCTGATGGTCTCGTTGTTTGCGGTCATGTTCTGGGCGATTTGGTCCGATCTGATCACCGTGTTCAGCTATCTCGACAGCATTACGCTCTGGCATTACAACGGCACTGAAGCGGGCGCCGCGGTGGTGAAGAGCGTGACGATGGGCAGTTTACTGTTTGCCATTATCGCCTCAATGGTGGCCTGGGCATTGATCCGTAACCTGCCGGGCCTGCTGGAAGTGTTAGTGCTCTCGCGGCTTAAAATGCGCCAGGGCGCATCGTACGCGATCACCACGATCCTCAATTACATTATTATCGCCGTCGGGGCGATGACAGTATTCGGGTCGCTTGGCGTTTCGTGGGATAAACTGCAGTGGCTGGCGGCGGCGCTGTCGGTCGGTCTGGGTTTTGGTTTGCAGGAGATCTTCGGTAACTTTGTCTCCGGTCTGATTATCCTGTTCGAACGTCCGGTGCGGATCGGCGATACGGTGACCATCGGCACCTATTCAGGGACCGTCAGTAAGATCCGCATCCGTGCGACCACTATCACTGACTTCGATCGCAAAGAGGTGATCATCCCGAACAAGGCGTTTGTGACCGAACGTCTGATCAACTGGTCCCTGTCCGATACCACCACGCGACTGGTGATCCGCATTGGCGTGGCCTACGGTTCAGATCTGGAAAAAGTGCGTAAAGTTCTGCAACAGGCGGCGCTGGAGCATCCAAAGGTGATGCACGATCCGCAGCCTGAAGTGTTCTTTACCACCTTCGGCGCCAGTACGCTCGACCACGAGCTGCGTTTGTACGTCCGCGAACTGCGCGATCGCAGCCATACTGTGGACGAACTGAACCGCGCCATCGACCGCCTGTGCCGCGAAAACAATATCGACATTGCCTTTAATCAACTTGAAGTGCATCTGCGCAACGATAAGGGCGATGAAGTGACGGAAGTGAAGCGCGAGATTAAAGGCGACGATCCGACGCCGGCGGTAAGTTAACCAAACGGGGGGCGGCGAATGTCGCCCCTCGATTGGTTAATGAGACAGCGCAGCCAGTTCTTCTGCGGTCAGGCCAGTAAACTGCATAATACGTGAGGATTCCATCCCGTCATCCAACATTCTACGTGCAATGACACGGGCACTCTCTTCAAGACCTTTTTGCATTCCCAGTTGAATACCCTCTGTGCGGCCTTTCTCTTCCAGCCATTCGGCAATCGTCATCAGTTGATCCTTATACTGAGGCGCACCTTGTGCCAGTTGGCGAATCAGTACGCCGGGATTTTCACAATTCCCTGCCTTCACCATATAGTTTATCAACACGTTAAGTTGAGGGTCGGTAAGCGATTGCTGCGTTAGCAATGTGATCAACTGATCCAGTAACTCACTCAAATCGCGTTGACGAATATGTTTTTGCAGGAGTTCCAGCATCGCCATCCGTTGATGCTGCAGGATCTGATTATCCGGTATCGCCGTCAGGTCCACCAGCGGAAATTCACTGTTGTATAGCGTCTTTGCCATCTCGGGTTCACTAAACAGACTTTGCCAGTTGAGGCTGTGGGGCCATGGGCTTTTTAGCCCCTGGTAAAAGAGGATAGGCACCACTAACGGCAACGTTGTATGTCCCGCATCAAGATGGCGCTGCATGGCGGCAATCGCATAGCGCATCATTCGGAATGCCATGAGCTTATCGGGTGTGCTCTGATGCTCAATCAGCGCATAAATGTAACCAGGACCCTGTTCCGTCTCTAAGGAATAAAGGATATCAGCATACCGATTGCGTAAATTTTCTTCGACAAAACTACCGGACTCCAGCTTTAAGGAGTCCAGATTACAGATCTGAAGAAAATGACCGGGCAGGTGAATCTGCAGAAAATCCCGGGCAACGGCTTTTTGCGTCAGCATCTGTCGGAAAACCGCATCGTGCGGTGAAGGGGGAAGTCGTTCCATGAGCCATCCAATGGTCGCGAATTGTTGCGGCGACTATGCCATTCGCCGCGACGCTCCACCAGACAGTAATCATTGATATTGCGAGCCGTCTTCCGCGCTTTTGAGCTTGTTTTCATAATCACGCATAACGATTTCCAGCGCGCGTAGCACGGTTCGCGGAGGGAGCTGATTCTCTTCCAGCAGCACGATCAAATCGACGGCCAGTTTGACCTCGTCCGGGGCGTTTTCCAGTGACATAGATTCTCCGGGGATTAGCGGGTTAAATGTGCGATGACGCGTTCGATGCTGTCGAGCGCCTTGCGACAGCGCGCCAGACGACCTTCATAGATTTCCACTTCGCGCTGCAGCGTCTGTTGTTCCTGCAGACTGCGGGTTTCGGCGAGGCGCATTTTACGTTCCTGCGTCATCGCTCGCAGGCGACGTTCAAATTCCTGATGTTGAAGGCGTTTACGCTGCCATTTGGTCAGGGTGGGTGAACCGCTGTCCCATTCGCGCAGCGACCAGCTTTCACACTCGCGGGCGATAGCCTCCAGCTGTGAGGCGAGGTGTTCCGCCAGCCAGGCGACCTGTGGAAGCTGCTGTCGCAAAACCGCCTGGCGTAGCGCCTGAAGATTGGCCTCCGCTTCCTCTACGCAGTCCTGAAGACGCGTAGCGCGGGTCTGAAAAAGCTGGCGATCGAAGCGAGGGCTGAGTGTTGCGTGCTGCGCTAGCGGTGCGCAACGATGGCGCAATTCGGCGAGCCGATCGTCCAGCTTTTGTAGCAGCATGGCGGTTTTCAATGCAACACTCCAATGAAAATGATAACTGTTATGCTAAAGTAGCGTTCTGGTTTGCGACATGCCTTTATTATGCAACGAATCTTCTTGATCATCACGGGCTGGCTTGCGGTTGTCCTTGGAACGCTTGGCGTGGTATTGCCGCTTCTGCCGACGACGCCGTTTATTTTACTTGCCGCCTGGTGCTTTGCCCGCTCGTCGCCGCGTTTTCATCAGTGGTTGCTCTACCGTTCGTGGTTTGGCAGCTATTTACGCTACTGGCAAAAACATAAAGCGATGCCGCCGGGCGCGAAATCCCGGGCGATTATTCTGATCCTGATGACCTTTGGCGTCTCATTGTGGCTGACCCCCATGATGTGGGTGCGGATCCTCCTGCTTTTCATCCTCGCCTGCCTGCTGATATTTATGTGGCGAATCCCGGTAGTTGATGAAAAGCAACAAAAGCACTGAAGCGTAATCATCGCAGTTGCAATTACTGGCTGTAGCCAGTAAATTCGACCGTTTTCGAGCACAGGCGCGCCTGGTCAAAGGTTAACCACAGGTAACTTTGGCCTGCTATACACACGATCGTCCAAAGTGCGTTAAGGCAATCTGCAGGATGAAGTATACTGCGCGCAATGTAGAGTAATACCGTATTTATCAGGCACACACTTATGACCGCGACTGCACAGCAGCTTGAGTTTCTCAAAAATAGCATTAAAAGCATTCAGGACTACCCGAAACCGGGCATTCTTTTCCGTGATGTCACCAGCTTACTGGAAGACCCGAAGGCTTACGCGCTCAGCATCGACTTGCTGGTTGAGCGTTACAAAGATGCGGGCATTACCAAAGTGGTCGGTACCGAAGCGCGCGGTTTCCTGTTTGGCGCGCCGGTGGCGCTGGGGCTTGGCGTTGGTTTTGTGCCGGTACGTAAACCGCGCAAATTGCCGCGTGAGACAATCGCTGAAAGCTACGAGCTGGAATACGGCACCGATCAACTGGAAATTCACGTTGATGCCATTCAGCCTGGCGACAAAGTGCTGGTGGTGGACGACCTGTTAGCGACCGGCGGCACCATCGAAGCCACCGCGAAACTGATCCGCCGTCTGGGTGGTGAAGTCAATGACGCGGCGTTTATCATCAATTTACCGGATCTCGGCGGCGAAGCGCGTCTGGAAAAATTGGGTATCGCCAGTTACTGTCTGGTCTCCTTTGCCGGGCATTAATCCCGGTCCCCGCAACCTCGCTCATTGAGCGAGGTTGTGTTAGCATTCCCCCCTATGAATTCACCTTCCAGCGTTGCAGAGCCAGCCAATGAGTTATCAGGTTTTAGCCCGAAAATGGCGCCCACAAACCTTTGCTGACGTTGTCGGCCAGGAACATGTGCTAACCGCACTGGCGAACGGCTTGTCGCTAGGGCGTATTCACCACGCTTATCTTTTTTCCGGGACTCGCGGCGTCGGTAAAACCTCTATCGCCCGTCTGCTGGCGAAAGGGTTGAACTGCGAAACCGGGATCACCGCCACGCCATGCGGCGTTTGCGACAACTGCCGTGAAATTGAGCAGGGACGGTTTGTCGATCTCATCGAGATTGACGCCGCGTCGCGTACCAAAGTCGAAGACACTCGCGACCTGCTGGATAACGTTCAGTACGCCCCTGCGCGTGGTCGCTTTAAGGTGTACCTGATCGACGAAGTGCATATGCTGTCCCGTCACAGCTTTAACGCGCTGCTCAAAACCCTTGAGGAGCCGCCAGCGCACGTCAAATTCCTGCTGGCGACCACCGACCCGCAGAAGTTGCCGGTGACCATATTGTCCCGCTGTCTGCAATTTCACCTTAAGGCGCTGGACGTCGAGCAGATCCGCCACCAGCTTGAGCACATTCTTAATGAAGAGCACATCGCGCACGAACCTCGCGCGTTGCAGTTGCTTTCCCGGGCGGCAGACGGGAGCCTGCGCGACGCGCTTAGCCTGACCGATCAGGCTATCGCCAGCGGCGACGGTCAGGTTTCAACCCAGGCGGTGAGCGCGATGCTCGGTACGCTGGATGACGACCAGGCGCTGTCGCTGGTTGAAGCGGTGATCGCCGCCGACGGTGAACGCGTCATGTCGCTGGTCAACGACGCGGCGGCGCGCGGCATCGAGTGGGAAGCGTTGCTGGTCGAAATGCTCGGCCTGCTGCATCGAATTGCGCTGGTCCAGCTTTCACCCGCGGCGCTGGGCAGCGACATGGCGACAATTGAAGTACGGATGCGCGAACTGGCGCGAACCGTACCGCCAACGGACGTACAGCTTTATTACCAGACGTTGTTGATGGGTCGTAAAGAACTGCCTTACGCGCCGGACAGACGCATGGGGGTTGAAATGACCCTGCTGCGCGCGCTGGCGTTTCACCCACGGATGCCGTTGCCGGAACCGGAGACGCCGCGCCAGTCTTTTGCGCCCGTGGCCCCGACGGCGGTAATGAGTCCGACGCAGGTGCCGCAGCAGCCGTCTGCGCCGACACAGCAGGCGCCAGCCGCGCCATTGTCCGACGCCACCAGTCAGGTGCTGGCGGCGCGCAATCAGCTTCAGCGCGCGCAGGGAGCAACCAAAGCAAAAAAGAGTGAACCGGCAGCCGCAACCCGCGCGCGGCCGGTGAATAACGCTGCGCTGGAAAGGCTGGCATCGGTGACGGAGCGCGTGCAGGCGCGTCCCGCACCGTCTGCGCTCGAACAAGCGCCGGTGAAGAAAGAAGCGTATCGCTGGAAGGCAACCACTCCGGTTGTCGAAGTGAAAGACGTTGTCGCGACGCCGAAAGCGCTGAAAAAAGCGCTGGAGCATGAAAAGACGCCTGAGCTGGCGGCAAAACTGGCGACGGAAGCCATTGAACGCGACCCGTGGGCGGCGCAGGTGAGCCAGTTAGCGTTACCGAAACTGGTGGAACAGGTGGCGCTCAATGCCTGGAAAGAAGAGAACGGCAATGCTGTCTGTCTGCATTTGCGCTCCAGCCAGCGCCATCTGAACTCCGCTGGCGCGAAACAAAAACTGGCCGAGGCGCTGAGCGCGCTGGCCGGTACAACGGTTGAACTGACTATCGTAGAAGATGATAATCCGGCGGTGCGCACGCCGCTGGAGTGGCGTCAGGCCATTTATGAAGAAAAACTTGCGCAGGCGCGTGAGTCGATCGTTGCGGATAATAATATCCAGACCCTGCGTCGCTTTTTTGATGCGGATCTGGATGAAGAGAGTATTCGTCCCATTTGATCGTAAGCGTCGCTTACGATTGTCATCCCTTAACGTGATTGAGAGAGAAGCCTATGTTTGGTAAAGGCGGTCTGGGCAACCTGATGAAACAGGCCCAGCAGATGCAGGAAAAAATGCAGCAGATGCAGGAAGAGATTGCGAAGCTGGAAGTGACCGGCGAGTCCGGCGCAGGTCTGGTGAAAGTGACCATTAACGGCGCGCACAACTGCCGTCGCGTGGAAATCGATCCGAGCCTGCTCGAAGATGACAAAGAGATGCTGGAAGATCTGGTTGCCGCCGCGTTCAACGATGCCGCTCGTCGCATTGAAGAAACGCAGAAAGAGAAAATGGCGTCTGTGTCTTCCGGTATGCAACTGCCGCCAGGCTTTAAGATGCCGTTCTGATGCAAACCAGCCCGCTGTTAACTCAGCTTATGGAAGCACTGCGCTGTTTGCCGGGCGTAGGCCCGAAGTCGGCGCAGCGCATGGCGTTTACGCTGTTACAGCGTGACCGCAGCGGCGGGATGCGCCTGGCGCAAGCGCTGACCCGGGCGATGTCGGAAATCGGCCACTGTGCCGATTGCCGTACTTTCACCGAGCAGGACGTGTGCAATATCTGTTCAAACCCGCGTCGTCAGGAAAACGGTCAGATTTGCGTGGTCGAAAGTCCGGCGGATATCTACGCGATTGAGCAGACCGGGCAATTTTCCGGGCGCTATTTCGTGCTGATGGGGCACCTGTCGCCGCTCGACGGTATCGGACCGGACGACATTGGACTTGACCGGCTGGAACAGCGCCTTTCTTCTGAGCCGCTCAATGAAGTGATCCTCGCGACCAATCCCACGGTCGAAGGGGAGGCAACGGCGAACTATATTGCCGAGCTTTGCGCGCAATATGGCGTCGAAGCCAGCCGTATCGCTCACGGCGTTCCGGTTGGCGGTGAGCTGGAGATGGTTGACGGCACAACGCTGTCACACTCTCTTGCCGGTCGCCATAAGCTTAAATTCTGAACAAACGGAGGCGGCGTTTGCGGCCTCCGCTTGAAATCTCTCCTCCGCGTCCCCATTTTCCCCTCAACGTGTTTTTACCATTAAAAATGGCTTTGTTGAGGTAGATCTACATGAAAGGACAAGAAACTCGCGGTTTTCAGTCAGAGGTAAAGCAGCTTCTGCATCTGATGATCCATTCTCTGTATTCCAATAAAGAAATCTTCCTGCGTGAGCTTATCTCTAACGCCTCAGATGCGGCAGACAAGCTGCGTTTCCGCGCGCTGTCAAACCCGGACCTCTATGAAGGCGACGGTGAACTGCGCGTGCGCGTCTCCTTCGATAAAGATAAGCGTACGTTGACCATTGCCGACAACGGCGTGGGCATGAACCGGGATGACGTTATCGATCATCTGGGGACCATCGCCAAATCCGGCACGAAATCATTTCTCGAATCCATGGGATCTGACCAGGCGAAAGACAGCCAGCTGATCGGCCAATTCGGGGTCGGCTTTTATTCCGCGTTTATTGTTGCCGACAAAGTGACCGTGCGCACCCGCGCGGCGGGCGATAAGCCGGAAAACGGCGTGTTCTGGGAATCCGCGGGCGAAGGCGAATACACGGTTGCCGACATCACCAAAGACGATCGCGGCACCGAAATTACCCTGCACCTGCGCGATGGCGAAGATGAGTTCCTTGATGACTGGCGCGTGCGTTCGATCATCAGCAAATATTCCGATCACATCGCGCTGCCGGTAGAAATTGAAAAACAGGAAGAGAAAGACGGTGAAACCGTTGTCTCCTGGGAAAAAATCAACAAGGCGCAGGCGCTGTGGACCCGTAACAAGTCCGAAATCAGCGAAGACGAATACAAAGAATTCTACAAGCACATTGCCCATGACTTTACCGATCCGCTGACCTGGAGCCACAACCGCGTGGAAGGGAAGCAGGAGTACACCAGCCTGCTGTATATCCCGTCTCAGGCGCCGTGGGACATGTGGAACCGCGATCATAAACACGGCCTGAAGCTGTACGTCCAGCGCGTGTTTATCATGGACGACGCCGAACAGTTTATGCCGAACTACCTGCGTTTCGTGCGGGGTCTGATCGATTCCAACGACCTGCCGCTGAACGTTTCTCGTGAAATCCTGCAGGACAGTACCGTTACCCGTAATCTGCGCAGCGCGCTGACCAAACGCGTTCTGCAAATGCTGGAAAAACTGGCGAAGGACGATGCGGAAAAATACCAGACCTTCTGGAAACAGTTCGGTCTGGTGCTGAAAGAAGGTCCGGCGGAAGATCACGCCAACCAGGAAACCATCGCCAGACTGATGCGTTTTGCCTCCACCCATACCGATTCCTCCGCACAGACTGTCTCGCTGGAAGACTATGTTTCCCGCATGAAAGAAGGGCAGGAGAAGATTTACTACATCACCGCCGACAGCTATGCGGCAGCGAAGAGCAGCCCGCACCTGGAGCTGCTGCGTAAGAAAGGTATCGAAGTCCTGCTGCTTTCCGACCGCATCGACGAATGGATGATGAATTACCTGACCGAGTTCGACGGTAAAGCGTTCCAGTCCGTGGCGAAAGCCGACGAATCTATCGACAAGCTGGCCGATGAAGTGGACGAAAGCGCGAAAGAAGCGGAAAAAGCGCTGACGCCGTTCGTTGAGCGTGTGAAAACTCTGCTTGGCGATCGGGTGAAAGAGGTGCGTCTGACCCACCGTCTGACCGACACGCCCGCGATTGTCACCACCGATGCGGACGAAATGAGCACTCAGATGGCAAAACTGTTTGCCGCTGCGGGTCAGGCTGTACCGGAAGTGAAATACATCTTTGAACTGAACCCGGATCACGTGCTGGTGAAACGCACCGCGGACACCGAAGATGACGCTCAGTTTAAAGAGTGGGTTGAACTGCTGCTGGATCAGGCGCTGTTTGCCGAACGCGGGACGCTGGAGGATCCGAACCAGTTTATCCGTCGCATGAACCAACTGCTGGTTTCCTGACCGCGTTGAGGTGATGCCGGAAGGCGACGAAAACGTCTTTCCGGCCTACCGACAGGTTGCTGTTTGTAGGTCGGATAAGCGTCAGCGCCATCCGGCATTCTTTTATTTGTTCCTCTCTTTTCTTATTTTCCCGCCGTTAACCGTTTCAGCGCAGGGCACCTTCCTTGAGCGAATTGCGTGATGGTGGTATCGTTTAGCGCTTTTTTAAAAAATATCGACAACCTTTAAGGGGATTTTCGTAATGCGTATCATTCTGCTTGGCGCTCCGGGCGCGGGTAAAGGAACTCAGGCTCAGTTCATCATGGAGAAGTATGGTATTCCGCAAATCTCCACGGGTGATATGCTGCGTGCTGCCGTGAAGTCTGGCTCCGAGCTGGGTAAACAAGCGAAAGACATCATGGATGCGGGTAAGCTGGTGACCGATGAGCTGGTGATTGCGCTGGTGAAAGAGCGTATCGCCCAGGAAGATTGCCGTAACGGTTTTCTGTTAGACGGCTTCCCGCGCACCATTCCGCAGGCTGACGCCATGAAAGAAGCGGGCATCGTGGTGGATTACGTTCTCGAATTCGACGTACCGGACGAACTGATCGTGGACCGTATCGTCGGTCGCCGCGTTCACGCCGCCTCTGGCCGCGTATACCACATCAAATTCAATCCGCCGAAAGTGGACGGTAAAGACGATGTGACCGGTGAAGAGCTGACTACCCGTAAAGACGACCAGGAAGAAACCGTACGTAAGCGTCTGGTGGAATACCATCAGATGACCGCACCGCTGATTGGCTACTACCAGAAAGAAGCGGAAGCCGGTAACACCCAATACGCCAAAGTCGACGGCACACAGGCCGTGGCGGACGTGCGTGCAGACCTGGAAAAAATCCTCGGTTAATCGGTAAAATGCCCGAAGGCGCCACGCTTATCGGGCTTACCGCACCGTAGGCCGGAGAGAACGCGGCACGCTACTCTCCGGCTTCGCCCAAAAATACCTCTCGCAGCAATTAGTTCTTCTTCTCTGCTTTTCCGCTACAATTATCAACCAGTTGAAACGATAAGAGGCGGTAATGCGTCAGACGAAAACCGGAATTTTGTTGGCTAACCTCGGCACGCCCGATGCGCCTACGCCAGCGGCAGTGAAACGCTATCTCAAGCAATTTCTCAGCGACAAACGCGTTGTTGATACGCCTCGTCTTTTATGGTGGCCGTTGTTACGCGGGGTGATTTTGCCGCTGCGCTCGCCGCGCGTGGCGAAACTGTATCAGTCTGTGTGGATGGAAGGCGGGTCGCCGCTAATGGTTTACAGCCGCCAGCAGCAGCAGGCGCTTGCCGCACGCTTGCCGGATACGCCGGTTGCCCTCGGGATGAGCTATGGATCGCCATCGCTGGAAAGCGCAGTGGATGAACTGCTGGCCAACCATGTCGATCATATCGTCGTGTTGCCGTTGTACCCGCAATATTCCTGTTCGACCGTCGCTGCCGTCTGGGACGAACTGGCGCGCATTCTTGAGCGCAAGCGCCACATTCCTGGCATCTCATTCATTCGCGATTACGCTGACGACAGCGCCTACATTGATGCGCTGGCCAACAGCGTGCGGGCATCATTTGCAGAACATGGCGAACCCGATCTGCTGCTGCTGTCGTATCACGGCATTCCGCAGCGTTATGCAGATGAAGGCGACGATTATCCGCAGCGCTGCCGTGATACCACCCGAGAGCTGGTTTCTGCGCTCGGCCTGTCGCCGGACAAGGTGATGATGACCTTCCAGTCGCGCTTTGGTCGTGAGCCATGGCTAACGCCTTATACCGACGAAACGCTGAAAATGCTCGGTGAAAAAGGGACCGGTCATATACAGGTGATGTGCCCGGGCTTTGCGGCTGACTGCCTGGAGACGCTGGAAGAGATCGCGGTACAAAACAAAGAGATCTTCCTTGAGGCGGGCGGCAAGAAATATGAATATATTCCGGCGCTTAATGCCACACCGGAACATATTGATATGATGCTAAAACTGACCGCAGCGTATCGCTAAAGCTGGGCGGTAAAGAAACGCGCGCCGTCCTGAAGCGCTTCGTCAGCGCTACGCATCATCCTGGAGTAGTGCAGGAAGGAATGCAGCGTGCCGGGATACATTTTGTATTCGCACGGCTGGCGGTGCGTCCTGAGCGTGTCAAAAAGCAGGCGGCTGTCGTCAATAAGCGGATCAAATTCGGCGGTGGCGATAAAGCATGGCGGCACGTCGCGCGTCAGGTCGTTATTGAACAGGCAATAGTAAGGCGACACCTGGTCTTCTGCGGTACGCAGATAGGCGTTCTCAAATATCTTCAGATCGTCGCGACTCAGGCCGTCCCACTCGCCGCCCAGCAGCCGACGGCTGGGGGAGTCCTGCAAGCCATACAGACCATACCATAGCAACACGCCGGCCACTTTCCCGCAGTCCAACCGTTTATCCCGCAACCACAGCGCGCTGGCGAGCGCCAGCATCGCTCCCGCCGAATCACCGGCAAAGCCAATGTGCGACATGTTCAGTTGATAATCGTCCGCGTGCTGATGAAAAAACTGGCAGGCAGAAACCGTTTCTTCAATCGCCTGCGGAAAACGGGCCTCGGGCGACAGGGAATAATCAATGCCTACCACCGTACACCGGCTATATTGTGCCAACAGACGCATAATGCGGTCGTGGGTATCGAGATTGCCGAGAATAAATCCGCCGCCGTGCAGGTAAAAGAGCGTTGCCTGACTTTCTGGCTCCGGGCAGTAAAACCGCGTGGTCAGTTCGCCGTGCGCGCCTGGAATCGTATATTCTCGCGTCGTCATCGCTGGCGCATCAAGATTCCAGAAACGACGCTCAAGCTGATAATGCTGGCGCATGGCTTTCACATCATCGGCGGGCGGCCAGGGCGGCAGGTCGTCCTGGTGGACATCAAGCACTGTCTGCATCTCTTCTGAAATGCACGTCAGGACGGGAAGCTTATTTTCCGGTTTCATCGAACGCTCCTTGTGAAAAAGGAACATTGTAAAAATTCTCGCCGCAGAAACTGCGATCCCGCCGTCGGATATTGAAACTCTGCGGAAGCGGGGGGGAATGTGCTACCATGCACCGCTCCGTTAGTCACCCGTAAAAACAGTCATGAAATTTCCCGGTAAACGCAAATCCAAACACTATTTCCCCGTCAATGCGCGCGATCCGCTGCTGCAACAAATTCAGCCTGAAAACGAGAGTAGCGCCGCGTGGGTCGTCGGTATCGACCAGACGCTGGTGGATATTGAAGCGAAAGTCGATGACGAGTTTATACAACGTTACGGATTAAGCGCCGGACATTCTCTGGTGATCGAAGATGACGTGGCGGAAGCGTTATATCAGGAGCTGAAGCAGAGAAATTTAATCACTCATCAGTTTGCGGGCGGCACCATAGGCAACACCATGCACAACTATTCGGTGCTGGCGGACGATCGCTCGGTGTTGCTTGGCGTCATGTGCAGTAACATTGAAATAGGCAGCTATGCCTATCGCTATTTGTGCAATACCTCCAGCCGTACCGATCTCAACTATCTTCAGGGCGTGGACGGACCGATTGGCCGTTGTTTTACCCTGATCGGCGAATCCGGTGAGCGTACCTTCGCCATCAGCCCCGGCCACATGAACCAACTGCGTGCGGAAAGCATCCCCGAGTCGGTGATTGCCGGTGCCTCTGCGCTGGTATTAACCTCCTATCTGGTGCGCTGTAAGCCGGGAGAACCAATGCCGGAAGCGACCATGAAGGCCATCGGGTATGCGAAAAAACACAATGTGCCGGTAGTGCTGACGCTTGGCACCAAATTCGTGATTGCCGATAACCCACAGTGGTGGCAGGCATTTCTGCAAGAAAACGTCTCAATTCTGGCGATGAACGAAGAAGAAGCCGAAGCGTTGACCGGAGAGAGCGATCCGCTGCTGGCGTCGGACAAGGCGCTGGACTGGGTGGATCTGGTGCTTTGCACCGCCGGGCCGATCGGCCTGTATATGGCGGGCTTCACCGAAGACGAAGCCAAACGGAAAACCCAGCATCCATTATTGCCGGGCGCGATTGCCGAGTTTAACCAGTACGAGTTCAGCCGCGCGATGCGTCATAAGGATTGCGTGAATCCGCTGCGGGTCTATTCTCATATCGCGCCGTATATGGGCGGTCCGGAAAAGATCATGAATACCAACGGCGCGGGCGACGGCGCGCTGGCGGCGCTACTGCATGATATTACTGCTAACAGCTATCACCGCACGAACGTGCCGAATTCCAGCAAGCATACCTTTACCTGGTTGACCTATTCGTCACTGGCGCAGGTATGCAAGTATGCGAACCGGGTTAGCTATCAGGTGCTGAACCAACACTCCCCGCGTCTGACGCGAGGATTGCCGGAACGGGAAGACAGTCTTGAGGAGTCCTACTGGGATCGCTGAACCTCTGCCCGATGGCGATTCACTGATCGGGCCTGCGTAGAGTACCAGGCGCTGTAGGCCGGACAAGGCATGACGCCGCCATCCGGCAGGGTGACATTCAGGACTCAGGATTAACCCGGCACCACATCACCTGCTGGCCCCGTTTCCAGCAGTTCCAGCATCGTCCGGGCGATTTCACGTTCGCCCATCACCACCTGATTCGCCCCGCGCTCGGTAATGTACTCCACCTCATCGTCATAGTGCGCGCGGGCGATAATCTCAATGTTCGGGCATTTCTCACGGGCAGACGCCACGATTTCACCCGCTTCGTAGCCGTTCGGGATAGTAAGGATGAGCCAGCGCGCGCAGTCCAGATGCGCCAGATTCATGATTTCTTCGTTGGCGGCATTGCCCAGCACCGCGCGGATCCCTCGCTCGCGCAGTTCATCCACGCGGGTTCGTGACGTTTCAATCACCACCAGCGGTATATCCGCCGCCATCAGTTTCTCGCCAAGCAGGCTGCCGACGCGGCCAAAGCCTACCAACAGCGCGTGGTTGCAGATATCCACCGGAATTTGCTTCTCTTCTTCGATCGCTTCTTCCAGCGTCTGCTCTTCCAGCGTTTCGGTTTTCGCCAGATATTTTTCCAGCAGCGCAAACAGTATTGGGTTTAGCATTATCGACAGGATCGCGCCGGCCAGCACCAGATTCTGCCCTTCCTGGGGCAGCAGATTCAGCGCCATCCCCAGGCCTGCAAGAATAAAGGCGAATTCGCCAATCTGCGCCAGGCTGGCGGCAATGGTCAGTGCGGTACGCGGCGAATGCCCAAACAGACGCACCAGCAGGAAGGCGGCGACCGACTTACCGAAGATGATGATAGCCAGCGTGGCAAGCACCGCCAGCGGTTGTTGCACAAGGATCATCGGGTCGAACAGCATACCGACGGAAACGAAGAACAGTACGGCAAACGCGTCGCGCAAAGGCAGCGTATCGTGCGCCGCGCGGTGGCTCAGTTCAGATTCATTCAACACCATGCCGGCAAAGAACGCGCCGAGGGCGAAGGAGACGTCAAACAGTTCCACCGCGCCAAAGGCGATGCCTAACGCCAGCGCCAGAACGGATAACGTAAACAGCTCGCGGGAGCCGGTGGCGGCGCTGCGGGCCATAATCCATGGCACCAGGCGGCGACCCACCAACATCATAATGGCGATGAATGCCACGACTTTGCCGATGGTAATGCCCATATCGACCGCCAGCGAGGCGAAACCGACGTTGCCTTTTTCCACCATTCCGGCCACCGCGGGCAGAAGCACCAGCGTCAGCACCATCACCAGATCTTCGACAATCAGCCAGCCGATAGCGATCTGCCCGCGCTGGCTGTCAACCAGTTGACGCTCCTCAAGCGCGCGAAGCAGCACCACGGTACTGGCGGTCGACAGACACAGCCCAAAGACGATGCCGGTCATCAACGACCAGCCCATCACTGCGGAAAGCGCCATACCCAGCAGCGTCGCCACGGCTATCTGGGCGATCGCGCCGGGAATGGCGATGGACTTTACCGCCATCAAATCCTTGAGCGAGAAGTGCAGGCCAACGCCGAACATCAGCAGGATAACCCCCAGTTCGGCGAGTTCCGGCGCCAGTTGGGTATCAGCCACAAAACCAGGGGTAAATGGACCGGCCAGAACGCCCGCTAACAGATATCCCACCAGAGGAGAAATACGCAGTTTATTGGCAAGCATGCCGAGAATAAAAGCGAGCACAAGGCCGCCAACAATGGTGGTGATAAGCGGGGTGGCGTGATGCATTCCGTCTCCTTTGGTAGCTGATGTCCACAAATTCCACGTAATAGTTTATGACAATTTTCATTATCATGTTTATGAATAATTGTTGAATTTTGAAGAAAACTGCAATCTGGCGCAAAAAAGGCACGGATCGGAAAAGGGACTGAGGACAGGCAGAGCAAACGCTTATGATAACTGGTCTGGGGCGCGGCTAAAGTTTAGCTTTAGCCGCGGTAAACTCAGGCTTTAGGTCGGTTATCAGGTAAGAATATGGTCAATATCCCGAGAAGCGGCAGGAAAGCGCAGATTTTATAAACTAAATCGATACTGGTATGGTCGGCAACTAACCCTAATACCGCCGCGCCAAGTCCGCCCATTCCGAAAGCGAAGCCGAAAAACAGACCAGAAACCATGCCGATACGGCCGGGTAACAGTTCCTGGGCATACACCAGAATGGCAGAAAACGCCGAGGCAAGAATAAATCCAATGATCACCGTTAAAACCCCCGTCCAGTAGAGCGTGGCATAGGGTAAAATCAATGTAAACGGCGCTACGCCGAGGATAGACCCCCAAATCACATATTTTCGACCGATTTTATCGCCGACAGGCCCGCCAATAACCGTCCCGGCAGCGACCGCAAACAGAAACGCAAACAGATGAAGCTGCGCGTTTTGTACCGATAATCCGAATTTTTGCATCAGATAAAAGGTGTAATAGCTGCTGATGCTCGCCATATAGAAGTATTTCGAGAAAATCAGCACCAGCAGGACGCTTACCGCGAGTACGACTTTGTTGCGCGGTAGCGGATTGATAACGCTGGCTTTAGGTTTTCCTTTGCTCATTCGATGCTGCGCGGCGTACCAGCGACTGATTTGCGCCAGCACGACAATCGCCAGCAGAGCGGCCAGCACAAACCACGCGACGTTGCCTTTACCGTAAGGGGCGATAATCACTGCCGCCAGCAGCGGCCCTAACGAGCTACCAAAGTTGCCGCCCACCTGGAAGATCGACTGGGCAAGGCCGTGACGTCCGCCGGAGGCCATGCGCGCCACGCGCGAGGATTCCGGATGGAAGACCGATGAACCTGTCCCTACCAGCGCTGCCGCCAACAAAACGGCGCCAAAGCTGCCCGCCATCGCCAACAGAACCAGCCCGCTAAGGGTGAAACACATTCCAATGGGGAGCGACCACGGCATGGGATATTTATCGGTCCAGTAGCCGACAACCGGTTGCAACAGCGACGAGGCCAGTTGAAAGGTAAGGGTGATCATGCCAATCTGCATAAACGTCAGCGAAAATTCTGACTGAAGCAGTGGGTAAATCGCCAGAATCAGCGACTGGATCATATCGTTAAGTAAGTGCGAGAGGCTGATGGCCCCTAAAATGCCAAATGACGTCCGCCCTTTCGGCAGCGACGCTGGCTGAGAGGTTTCACTGATTGCCATAAGTACCACGTCTATAGTTATTGAAGTGCAGGGAGTAATTATTATCCGCCTAACATACCTGTGACTGAGTTTTGAAGAAAGTCGCATTTCTGAAAACTTATTTGTTTATTCTCATTACTCGCTGTAATTTCTGCATTTGTCCTGGGTCAGGGAGAGAAAAAATGAAGTTTATGAAACGTGGCGTCGCACTGGCGTTGCTGGCAACCTGGGCGCTGGTCAGCCAGCCCGTGCAGGCATATGAAAAGGATAAAACTTACAAAATCACCATCCTGCACACCAACGATCATCACGGTCATTTCTGGCGCAGTGAATACGGCGAATATGGCCTGTCTGCGCAAAAAACGCTGGTGGACGGTATTCGTCACGAAGTGGCGGAAGAGGGCGGAAGCCTGCTGCTGCTCTCCGGCGGCGATATCAATACTGGCGTGCCGGAGTCCGATCTGCAGGATGCCGAACCCGACTTTCGCGGCATGAATTTGATTGGCTATGATGCAATGGCCGTCGGCAATCACGAATTCGATAATCCGCTCACTGTTTTACGCCAGCAGGAAAAGTGGGCGAAGTTTCCGTTTCTTTCCGCCAATATTTACCAGAAAAGCACCGGTGAACGTCTGTTTAAACCCTGGGCTATTTTTAAGCGTCAGGATCTGAAAATTGCGGTTATCGGTTTAACCACCGACGACACGGCGAAAATTGGCAACCCTGAATTCTTTACGGATATTGAGTTCCGTAAGCCCGCGGATGAAGCGAAGCTGGTGATTCAGGAACTGCAAATGAACGAGAAGCCGGATGTGATTATCGCGACGACCCACATGGGGCACTACGATAACGGCAATCACGGCTCCAATGCGCCGGGCGACGTCGAAATGGCGCGCAGCCTGCCTGCCGGTTCGCTGGCGATGATTGTAGGCGGTCACTCGCAAGACCCCGTGTGCATGGCGTCAGAAAACAAAAAGCAGGTCGATTATGTTCCGGGAACGCCTTGCGCACCGGATAAGCAGAACGGCATCTGGATCGTACAGGCGCATGAATGGGGTAAATACGTAGGCCGCGCGGACTTTGAGTTCCGTAACGGTGAAATGAAAATGGTCAACTACCAGCTCATTCCGGTGAACCTGAAGAAGAAAGTCACCTGGGAAGACGGGAAAAGTGAGCGCGTGCTTTACACACCGGAAATAGCCGAAAACCCGCAGATGCTCTCACTGCTGACGCCATTTCAGAATAAAGGCAAAGCGCAACTGGATGTCAAAATCGGCTCAGTGAATGCTCGTCTGGAAGGCGATCGCAGCAAAGTGCGCTTCGAGCAAACCAATATGGGCCGTCTGATCCTGGCCGCGCAAATGGCGCGCACCGGCGCGGATTTTGCGGTGATGAGCGGCGGTGGTATTCGCGACTCGATTGAAGAGGGCGACATCACGTATAAAAGCGTCCTGAAGGTGCAGCCGTTTGGCAACATTGTGGTATACGCCGATATGAGCGGCAAAGAGGTCATTGAATACCTGACCGCCGTAGCGCAAATGAAGCCGGATTCCGGCGCGTATCCGCAGTTTGCTAACGTCAGCTTTGTGGCGAAAGACGGTAAGCTAAACGATCTCAAAATCAAAGGGGAAGCGATCGATCCGGCCAAAACCTACCGGATGGCGACGCTGAGCTTTAACGCCACGGGCGGGGATGGTTATCCGCGGTTGGATAACAAGCCGGGCTACGTCAACACCGGCTTCATCGATGCGGAAGTGCTGAAAGAATATATCCAGAAAAATTCACCGCTGGATGCCGGTGCGTATGCGCCTGGCAATGAGGTGATTTTTTAAACCTGCTTGCCCGGTGACGCTAGGCCGCCGGGCTGACAACGGGTTTAATCGCGACGCGCAATGTCGGCGAACTTAGCGTCCAGAATGGCGGCCAAATCGTTTGCCGCCAGTTCGATATCCAGCCCGCGCTTGCCGCCGGATACGTAAATGGTCGGGAACGTTTGTGCGGGCGCATCTATCAGCGTCGGCAACCGCTTTTTCTGTCCGAGTGGGCTAATGCCGCCCACCAGATACCCCGTAGTACGTTGCGCAACCATCGGGTCAGCCATATCGACTTTTTTTGCCCCCAGCGCTTTCGCCACTTTTTTTAGATCCAGTTGACCGGCAACCGGCGTGACCGCAACGGCCAGGTGCTTCATGTCTCCGTTTACAGCGACCAGTAGCGTTTTATAAACCTGATCCGCATTCAGTCCCAGTTTACGCACCACTTCGTCGCCAAAGTTCGTTTCGCCAGGATCGTGATCGTAGGTGTGGATCTGAAAGGAAATTTTGTTTTTTTCGAGTAATTTAACGGCGGGTGTCATAACTACGAATCCTTGCTCGGAGATAATTCAACAAAAGCATACCCCTGACGACTGTCTAAAAAATAGTACCATCTTGCGCAATTGTATTGGCAGGATGCAGAGTTTGAGCGACAATCGACATACACCGTCGCAAAAAGCGGCGGCATAATAATAATGATGAAATTCCTCTTTGACGGGCCAATAGCGATATTGGCCATTTTTTTAGCGCATCAGCGCCGGTAAATTTCCTTCCCCATACAGATGAAGCGCGCCGACGGCAACCACATAGCGTCCCGCGGGCAGCGCCGCCAGGCGATCCCGCCAGGCGAGGTTGCGCTGGTGCATCAGTACGTCGTACAACGATTCGCTAAAGGTGTTCGGCAGCGTCAACGCGTTATCCTGCGGCGGCGTTTTCAGCCACCAGCTCATCATCTGCTGAAGCAGCCGGGCATTGGTATGCCAGTGCGTCAGCGTATCGTCCAGCAACGCCAGGCCGTTGTCCGGCAGTTCGCTCAGTAACGTAATCTGGCTGGCTGCGCCTTCCAGTTCAATGACCGGAATCTGCGCGTTTTTGGCCGCCTGCAATAGCTGGTAGTCGATTCCGTACTCAGGCCGTAATCCTAACTGTTGCGCCTGGGTGGCCTGCAGCACCATCGCAATCTGCCACAGCGGCTGCGTGGAAAACAGGGAAGGGGAGATCCCCAGCTCGTCGGTCGCTCTGTGCAGATTGCGCAACTGGTGTTCGCTGATGCGATCTTCCAGCGCGGCAAACGCCGGTAAGTCGGCAAACGGACTGTCGCTACCGGAGACATCGGCTTCAACGATCAGCGCATCGGCGTTTCTGAGCTTTTTGAGTAGCCTGGCGGGGAGCGGCGACATGTCGCGGCTGCCCATATGAATACTGCCAATCAGATGAAAGTGGCGATGGCCGGGCAGCGAAACGTCAATGGCGGGCCAGCTATACGGATGGCCGCGCAGCGCAGCGAAAACCCTTTTTACCCGGTACAACAGATCCATGCGACCTCCCTAAGTAGAGACTCATGCTAGCGCGTGGCCTGAGAAGGTGCAAACCGTGAATTGTCGGATGACGATGCGCGCGCGGCTTATCCGGCCTACAAACGGCTGTGTAGACCGGATAAGCGTCAGCGATCCGCGTTACTCTTTTGGTTTAAAACGCAGCAGACGGTTCGCGTTACTCACCACGGTAATGGATGACAGCGCCATTGCCGCCCCGGCAACCACCGGATTCAGCAGAGTACCGGTGAAGGGCCAGAGGATCCCGGCGGCGACCGGAATACCGATGCTGTTATAAATAAACGCGCCGAGCAGGTTCTGCTTCATATTTCGCAGCGTGGCGCGGGAGATCGACAGCGCGTCGGCGACGCCCATCAGGCTATGGCGCATCAGGGTGATGGCGGCGGTTTCAATCGCCACATCGCTGCCGCCGCCCATCGCGATACCGACATCCGCCTGCGCCAGCGCCGGGGCGTCGTTAATGCCGTCGCCCACCATCGCCACCTGACGTCCCTGACTCTGCAGACGCTTAATGGCATCGGCTTTACCGTCCGGCAATACCCCTGCGATCACCTCGTCGATCCCGGCTTCTTTCGCGATCGCGTTAGCGGTCGTCGGGTTGTCCCCGGTCAACATCACCAGACGATACCCGGCGCGATGAAGTCGCTGAAGCGCCGCGACGCTGTCGCTGCGCAGCGGATCGCGCACAGCCAGTAACGCTGCCGCTTTACCGTCAATCGCCAGCAGAACCGGCGTGGCGCCTTGTGACGCCTGAGCGGCAATCTCGGTCTCCATCAGCGTCGTGGCGACCTGCTGCTCATTTAACAGCGCCTGGTTGCCCAGCAGCAGGGTATGGCCTTCGGCTTCACCGCTCACGCCCAGCCCGCGCAACGTACGGAAACGGTTAACCTGCGGCAGCGTTGCCTCGCCCGCTTTGTCGAGGATCGCCCGGGCCAGCGGATGGCTGGAGCCTTGTTCCAGCGCCGCCGCCAGACGCAGCGCCATGGCGTCATCAACGCCGTTAAAGGTTGCGATCGCCACAACCTGGGGCTTGCCTTCGGTCAGCGTCCCGGTTTTGTCAAAGACCACCGTATCCAGGGTGCTGGCGCGCTGTAGCGCATCGGCATCGCGAACCAGAACGCCAAATTCGGCGGCGCGTCCAACGCCGGAAATGATCGACATCGGCGTTGCCAGCCCCAGCGCACATGGACAGGCGATGATCAGCACCGTTGTCGCGATGACCAGGGTATAGACAATTTGCGGCGCGGGGCCAAAGAAGTACCATATCCCGGCGCTCACCAATGCAATAACCACTACTACCGGGACGAACACCGCAGAGATTTTATCGGCCATCTGACCGATTTCCGGTTTGCTGCTCTGGGCCTGGCGCACCATGCGAATGATGCGTGACAGTGTGGTGTGGCTCCCCGTGCGGCTTGCGCGAAACAGTACGCTGCCGTCCTGCACGACGGTACCGGCATGAACGCTATCGCCTTCGCCTTTTTGCTGCGGGACAGGTTCCCCGGTGAGCATCGCTTCATCCAGCCACGCTTCACCCTGGGTGATTTCACCGTCAACCGGTACGCGGTCCCCGGTGGTAAGCCGCAGTAGCATGCCTGGCTGGACATCGGCCAGCGGGACGCTTTTTTCGCCTTCGTCGGTGACGATCCGGGCGGTTGGCGGTGTGAGGTCGAGCAGTTTTTCCAGCGCTTTTGACGAGCGCTGGCGGGCGCGGGCTTCCAGCATATGTCCGAGGTTAATCAGACCGATGATCATCGCGCTGGCTTCATAATAGAGATGCCGCGCTTCCATTGGGAACCACTGCGGCCACAGGTTGACGCTCATCGAATAGAGCCACGCCACGCCGGTGCCGAGGGCGACCAGCGTATCCATCGTGGCGGTGCCGTTCAACAGGCTTTTCCACGCGCTGCGGTAGAAATGGCCGCCTGCGAAAACCATAACGGCCAGCGTCGCCAGGCCAATCGCCAGCCACAGGCTGCGGTTGTCGTCGGTGACCATCATATTGTCGCCGATCATGCCCCAGACCATCACTGGCACACCGAGCAGCAGGGCGACAATCGCCTGCCAGCGAAAGCGTTTCATGGTGGCGATGGCGGTTTCCTGCTGGCGTTCGCGGCGTTTGGCGTCATCTTCAATCGCCTCGGCGCCGTAGCCCGCTTTTTCCACCGCCTGCACTAATTCCGCGGCGGACGCGCTGCCCATGACCAGCGCAGTGCGTTCCGCAAGGTTTACCCGTGCCTGCGTGACGCCCGGTACGCTTTGCAGCGCGTTCTGAACCCGGGAGACACAGCTGGCGCAGCTCATGCCGCTTAACAGCAGCTGTTGGCTATCGTCTTCAGCCGTGGCTGCCGGAAGCTCATCAGGGACCGCTGCCAGTGCTTCCGACGGGATTGATGACTCCGCCAGCGGTTTAGCCTTTGGGTGGCTTAACTCCGCGCCGTAACCGGCTTGCTTGATGGTTTCGATAAGCGCGTCGGCGCTGGCGGTGCCGGTGACGTGCGCTTCCGTAATGCTTACTTCCGCCTGGTCAACATCAGGGCGCTGCTCAAGGCTCTCTTTCACGCGTTTCACGCAATGACCGCAGGACAGGCCGTCCAGGGTCAGGTCGATGGTTTGTGGCATCACAACTCTCCTCTGTTACAGGGCAAAGGTATTGCCCCTTGCACTTCGATGGGCTAACTGTTATTTAGGGTAAACCTTCCATCAAGGGGAAGGTCAAGAGGGAAGTCATGAATATATCCGATGTCGCGAAAAAAACCGGTTTAACCAGCAAAGCCATCCGCTTTTATGAAGAAAAGGGGCTGGTGACGCCGCCGTTACGCAGTGAAAATGGCTACCGGACCTACAGCCAACAGCATCTGAACGAACTGACGCTGCTGCGCCAGGCGCGTCAGGTTGGATTTAACCTTGAAGAATGTGGCGAACTGGTCAACCTGTTCAACGATCCGGCCCGCCACAGCGCGGATGTGAAAAAGCGCACGCTGGAAAAAGTGGCGGAAATTGAAAGGCACATCAGCGAGTTACAGTCGATGCGCGAGCAACTGCTGACGCTGGCGGACGCCTGTCCCGGCGATGACAGCGCCGACTGTCCGATTATCGATAATCTTTCCGGCTGCTGCCATCACAAGGGAAGGTGAGTTAATTACGAACGTGTTATTGCTCTGACATGCAGGGTAATCCCTTCAACGGCAATCACTTCAACTAACGTACCGCCAGCCAGATCTTCCGTGGCGCTGACCGGCCAGGAGCTGTCGCCGACCCGCACATGCCCGCGGCCATTGACCAGCCCGGACTCCAGCATAAACCGACGACCCACCAGTTGCTGCCCGCGCTGGTTTAACTGGCGGTCGGCGGGTTTCTGCTCCCGTACACGCTTCGCCAGCCATTTCCACCATAGCCAGGCGGCGAGGAGGGTTAAGACCGCGAACATCACGCCCTGCCACTCCCAACCAACCGGCAGTAGCCATACCGTGAGACCGGTAATCACTGCCGCCACGCCGCTCCACAGCAGGTAGCCGTTACCGCCGAGCATTTCGGCGGCAAGCAGCAGGCCGCCGAGGCTGAGCCAGAAAATATGCGGATGCGCCGCTATCATCTCGATCATTATTTTTTCCGTTCGCTGGCGCTGTCTTTAACCAGTTCCGTGATGCCTGCAATGGAGCCCATCAGACTGCTGGCATCCAGCGGCATCATCACCACTTTACTGTTACTGGACGAGCCTATTTGTTGTAGCGCTTCGGTATATTTCTGCGCCACGAAGTAGTTAACTGCCTGAATATCCCCGGCGGCAATCGCTTCGGACACCATTTTGGTCGCCCGCGCTTCCGCTTCAGCGGAGCGTTCACGCGCTTCCGCCTGCAGGAAGGCCGACTGGCGTTCGCCTTCCGCTTTCAGGATTTGCGACTGTTTCTCCCCCTCGGCCTTGAGGATCTCCGCCTGGCGTACCCCTTCGGCTTCCAGAATATAGGCGCGCTTGGTTCGCTCCGCTTTCATCTGCGCGTTCATAGAGGAAATTAACTCCGCCGGAGGACGCACGTCGCGGATTTCAATACGTGTGACTTTGATGCCCCACGGGTTGGTCGCCTCATCGACAATATGCAGCAGTCGCGAGTTGATGCTGTCGCGCTGGGAAAGCATTTCATCGAGCTCCATCGAACCCAGAACGGTACGGATGTTGGTCATCGTAAGGTTGATGATCGCCAGTTCGAGGTTACTGACCTCATAGGCCGCCCGTGGAGCATCGATGACCTGGATAAAACACACGGCGTCGATGGTGACATTGGCGTTGTCTTTGGAAATCACTTCCTGCGAAGGAATGTCCAGCACCTGTTCCATCATATTGATCTTGCGGCCAATGCGGTCCATAAACGGCACAACGAGGCTCAGACCGGGCTGGAGCGTTTTGGTGTAACGGCCAAAACGTTCCACTGTCCACTGATACCCCTGCGGTACGATTTTCACGCCCGCGCCAACGACCACCAGGGCGACAAAGATGAGAATAGGGATAAAAATAAGCATTAAAAAAACCTCCTGTTGCACTGTCCTTGAAATGATATATCGCTACCAGCGTAAACAAATTATATCCGATTAATCAAAGGGAGTTCCCCTCTTATTCCATACAGAGATACACTCTTTGCCGATAAAAAATGGAAAGATGGACGCACAATGAAAGAAAATGGCATTCTGCTTCAGCTCAAAAACGTGGGATACCAGGCAGGGGAGACAACCATTCTGCGTGGTATTCGCTTTAACCTCCTTCCCGGCGAATTTAAACTGATTACCGGACCTTCCGGCTGCGGTAAAAGCACCTTGCTGAAAATTATCGCATCGTTACTTAGCCCCAGCGAAGGGGAAATTCTTTTTGCGGGTCAAGACATCGCCACGCTCAGTCCGGAAACGTATCGCCAGCAGGTTTCTTACTGTACGCAAACGCCCACGCTGTTTGGCAACACCGTGTATGATAATTTGATCTTCCCCTGGGAAATCCGCAATAAGCGCCCGGAGCGACAGCAGCTTGTCGACGATCTGGCGCGATTTGACCTTTCGGAAACGCTACTGGAGAAAAACATCAGCGCGCTTTCCGGCGGCGAAAAGCAGCGTATCTCGCTAATCCGCAATCTACAGTTTTTACCGCAGGTGCTGTTGCTTGATGAAATCACCAGCGCGCTGGATGAAAAAAATAAGCGCAACGTCAACGAAATGATTCATCGCTACGCTCGTGATAAGCAAATTGGGGTGCTGTGGGTCACTCACGATAAAGATGAGATCGATCATGCGGATACGATAATTACCCTGACGCCGCATGCCGGTGAAATGCAGGAGACGCGTAATGAACGAGCATAATATTACCAATTCGTCTCTGGCCCTGGCGATGATGCTGGTGGTGGTGGCGATGCTGATCAGCCACAAAGAGAAACTGGCGCTGGAAAAGGACATTCTCTGGAGCGTTGGGCGCGCTGTCGTTCAGCTTATTATCGTGGGCTATGTCCTGAAATATATCTTCGCCGTCAATCACGCCGTTCTGACGTTAGTGATGGTGCTATTTATCTGTTTTAACGCGGCGTATAACGCGCAGAAGCGCAGCAAATATATTGATAAAGCGTTTGTATCCTCATTTATTGCCATTACCGTGGGCGCAGGCTTAACACTGGCGGTGCTGGTGCTGTCAGGGTCGATTGAATTTATTCCCATGCAGGTAATTCCGATCTCCGGGATGATTGCCGGGAACGCGATGGTCGCCGTTGGCTTGTGCTATAACAATCTCGGACAGCGATTTAGCAGTGAGCGGCAGCAGATTCAGGAAAAACTGAGCCTGGGCGCGACGCCAAAAATGGCATCAGCCGGATTGATTCGCGACAGCATTCGCGCTTCGCTAATCCCAACGATTGACTCGGCGAAAACGGTAGGGCTGGTGAGTTTGCCAGGTATGATGTCGGGGCTGATCTTTGCCGGGATCGATCCGGTAAAAGCGATAAAATACCAGATTATGGTGACCTTTATGCTGCTTTCGACGGCGAGCCTGTCAACCATTATCGCCTGTTATTTAACCTATCGGAAATTCTACAATTCGCGCCACCAACTGGTGGTGACGCATTTAAAGTCGTGAGCGGGGAAGGGCATCTCTGACCCGCAGGCCCGGTAAACGTAGCGCCACCGGGCACTGCAGGCAGAATTAATATAACAGCGCGTACAGCTGGCGACGGTACTTCGACGCCAGCGCATCACCCGTGCCAAGCGCGGCCAGAATTTCCTGGAACATTTTACGCACCTGTCCGTCCGCCGCGGCGAGATCGTGACGCAGATGGCTAAACAGCAGTTCCAGCGCTTCTTCGTTACGTCCCACCTGATGCAGTTGCAGCGCCAGTTGCGCCGCCAGTCCGGCATCCTGCGGGTTATCGGCAACCTGTTGCTGGAGCTGTTGAATCTCTGGCGTGTCGGCGGCCTGTTTCAGCAAATCAATCTGCGCCACCAGTCCCTGATAGCGGGTGTCCTGGTCCTGCAGAGGAATCGTTTTGAGCACCGCTTCGGCCTCTTCAGTGCGGTTCAGGGCAATCTGGGTTTCCGCAAGCAGCAGGCCAATTTCACCGTTCTGGTTAGACAACTGCCAGGCGTCTTTCAGCAGGGGCAGCGCGTCGATATAGTTTCCCTCCTGCATCAGTTGCATTGCCTGCTGGGCTTTCAACTCTTCTTCACGCGGCAGCACTTTATCGAGCAAGGCGCGAATCGCTTCTTCCGGCTGCGGCCCCTGGAAACCGTCAACCGGCTGACCGTTCTGGAACAGGTAAACGGTAGGGATCGCGCGCAGGCCAAACTGGGAGGCGATCATCTGCTCGGCGTCACAGTCGAGCTTCGCCAGGATAAACTGGCCGTTGTACTGCGCGGCCAGGCTTTCCAGCACTGGCGTCAGTTGCAGACAGTGCTGGCTACGCTCGGACCAGAAATAGAACAGTACCGGTGTGGTCATCGACTGTTCTAAAGTCTGCTGCAGGTTCGATTCGTTAATGTTGACAATATTCTGTACGGACATGGAGTTGCTCTCTTTTGTCGATTTCTTTTTTACATGGGGGCTGACGCGCGCGCTTCAACTCACCCACGCAAAATTTTGTCCATCAGGCGCCCCGGCAGCAGACGTTTCAGCAGCATGACGGCCCAGGTGACCAGCGTGACCGGATAGCGAAGTTTAGGTTTGTCGCTGACAAACGCGTGGCGCACTTTATTGACCACCGCTTCAGGATCCAGGGTAAAACGGGCGGCAATGCCGGGATTTTCCACCGGTTTGTCGCTTTGCGTTTGGTTAACGTTCTCGGTAAAACGGGTACGAATGGGGCCGGGCTCGATCACGCTGACGTGAATTCCGCTGTGGCGCAACTCCATACGTAGCGCGTCCGACCACGCTTCCAGCGCGTATTTACTGGCGGCGTAAGCGCCGCGTCCCGGCGTGGAGATCAGCCCCATCACCGACGAGGTCATGACGATACGCCCTTCGCCGTGGGGCAGCATTGCCGGTAATAAGCGCATTGTGAGCTGGTGAGCGCCAAAAAAGTTGGCGGAAAATTGCTGCTCCATCTGCTCACGACTGATGGTGCTCAGGGGACCGTAAACGCCGTACCCGGCATTATTAAAGATCCCAAACAAACAGTTATCGGTCAGGGCGATCACTTCATCGGCGGCGCGATCCACACTCTCAGGAGAGTCGAGATCGATCTGTACGCCGGTGAAGCCCATGCTATTCATGCGGGCGACATCTTCAGGTTTACGGCAGCCTGCGAGAATTTGAAAGCCCTGGCGCTTAAGTTCAAACGCGCTTTCCAGGCCAATTCCGCTGGAACATCCTGTTATTAAGACCGATTTTTGCATAACTTTACCTGTCAGGATCTCCGTTGTGTTATGACTCATGATTTACTAAAGGACTCAGCTGTTTCGCCATCCAGTCAGCGATAAACGGCTGAGCTTCGGGGTTAGGATGAATACCATCATCCTGCATCCATTGGGGTTTCAGATAGACCTCTTCCATAAAAAAGGGTAACAGAGGAATATCGAACTCACTGGCAAGCTTAGGATAAACAGCGCTGAAGGTTTCATTATAACGGCGACCGTAGTTTGCGGGCAGGCGAATTTGCATCAGCAGCGGTTCGGCGTTAGCGGCTTTCACCTTTTGCAAAATGGTGCGCAGCGTCTGTTCGGTTTGCGCCGGGGCGAAACCGCGCAGGCCGTCGTTACCGCCAAGTTCAACCAGTACCCAGCGCGGTTGATGTTGTTTTAGCAAGGCAGGCAGCCGCGCCAGCGCTTGCCCGGAGGTGTCGCCGCTGATGCTTGCATTGACAACCGTGGTTTTTGCTTGCCATTTGTCATTCAACAGCGCAGGCCAGGCTGCGCTGGCAGACATACGATAGCCGGCGCTCAGGCTGTCGCCGAGGATTAATAACGTGTCAGCCGCCACGGCCCGACAGGTAAACAGGATCAAAAACAGGAAGGGCAAATGCCAGCGGAAAACATTGTTGAAGTTCATCGTCTTAAGAAGTCCGTCGGTCAGGGGGAGCATGAGCTTTCCATCCTTACCGGAGTTGAACTGGTTGTCAAACGCGCCGAGACCATCGCCCTGATTGGCGAGTCGGGTTCGGGTAAGTCAACGCTGCTGGCGATCCTCGCCGGACTGGATGACGGCAGCGGCGGCGAGGTCAGTCTGGTGGGTAAACCGCTGCACCAGATGGACGAGGAAGCGCGGGCGCAACTGCGCGCCAGGCACGTCGGCTTTGTTTTCCAGTCGTTTATGTTGATCCCGACGCTAAACGCGCTGGAGAACGTCGAGCTGCCAGCGCTGCTGCGTGGGGAAACCAGCAGCAAAAGCCGGGAAGGCGCGAAAGCGTTGCTGGAACAACTGGGGCTGGGTAAGCGTCTGGATCATCTTCCGGCCCAGCTTTCCGGCGGCGAACAGCAGCGCGTGGCGCTGGCGCGCGCGTTTAACGGACGACCGGAGGTGCTGTTTGCGGATGAACCAACCGGCAACCTGGATCGACAGACTGGCGACAAAATTGCCGATCTGCTGTTTTCGCTGAACCGTGAACACGGGACGACGTTGATCCTGGTGACCCACGATCCCCAACTGGCGGCGCGCTGCGACAGGCGTCTGCGACTGGTCAACGGACAGTTGCAGGAGGAGGCATGATCGCACGCTGGTTCTGGCGCGAATGGCGCTCGCCGTCGTTACTGATTGTCTGGATGGCGCTGAGCCTGGCGGTGGCCTGTGTGCTGGCGCTGGGCAGCATCAGCGACCGAATGGAGAAAGGGTTAAGCCAGCAAAGCCGTGAGTTTATGGCCGGCGACCGGACGCTGCGTAGTTCGCGCGTGGTCCCGCAGGCGTGGATCGACGAAGCGCGTCAGCGCGGGCTAAAAGTCGGGGAACAACTGACCTTCGCCACCATGACGTTTGCCGGAGACACGCCGCAACTGGCTAACGTTAAGGCGGTTGATGACCTTTATCCGATGTACGGCAAGCTGGAGACCCGCCCGTCTGGGCTGAAGCCCCAGCCCGGGTCGGTGCTGCTCGCGCCGCGCCTGATGGCGCTGCTGAATCTGAAAATCGACGATACCCTTGACGTGGGCGACGCCACGTTGCGTATTGCCGGTGAAGTGGTGCAGGAGCCGGACTCGGGCTTTAACCCATTCCAGATGGCGCCGCGGCTGATGATGAACATTGCTGATGTGGAAAAAACCGGTGCGGTACAGCCCGGCAGCCGCGTTACCTGGCGCTACAAGTTTGGCGGTACTGCGCAGCAATTGGACGACTACGAAAAATGGCTGCTGCCGCAGCTCAAACCAGAGCATCGTTGGTATGGTCTTGAGCAGGATGAAGGCGCGCTCGGTAAATCCCTTGAGCGTTCGCAGCAATTTTTACTGCTTTCAGCGCTGTTAACCCTGCTGTTGGCCGTCGCCGCCGTGGCGGTGGCAATGAGCCATTACTGCCGCAGCCGCTATGATCTAGTGGCAATCCTGAAAACCCTCGGCGCGGGCAGGGCGCAATTGCGCAAACTGATCGTCGGGCAGTGGCTGATGGTGCTGGCGCTTTCTGCCGTCACCGGAGGCGCGATAGGGTTACTGTTTGAAAAGGTCTTAATGGTGCTGCTCAAGCCGGTATTGCCTGCCGCACTGCCGCCTGCCAGCCTCTGGCCGTGGCTGTGGACGCTGGGCACCATGGTGGTGATTTCGCTGCTGGTGGGCCTGCGTCCGTATCGTCTGCTGCTGGCGACTCAGCCGCTGCGCGTACTGCGTCGCGACGCGGTGGCGAATGTCTGGCCGCTGAAGTTTTATCTGCCGGTCGTCACCGTTGTCGTTGTGCTGTTGCTCGCCGGATTAATGGGCGGCAGTCCCCTGCTGTGGGCGGTGCTGGCGGGCGCGGTGGTACTGGCGCTGCTGTGCGGCGTGCTGGGGTGGATGCTGCTGAATGTTCTGCGCGGCCTGACGCTCTCGTCGTTGCCGCTGCGTCTGGCCGTTAGCCGCCTGCTGCGTCAGCCGTGGTCCACCCTGAGCCAGCTTTCCGCATTCTCGCTGTCGTTTATGCTGCTGGCGCTACTGCTGGTGCTGCGCGGCGATCTGCTGGATCGCTGGCAGCAGCAACTGCCGCCGGAAAGCCCCAACTATTTTCTGATCAACATCGCTTCTGAACAGGTGCCGCAGGTGAAGGCCTTTCTCTCGGAGCATCAGGTGATCCCGGAAGCGTTTTATCCTATTGTCCGGGCGCGCCTGACGGCCATTAACGATAAATCGACCGAAGGCAATCCGGATGAAGCGCTAAACCGCGAGCTGAATCTGACATGGCAGGATAGCCGACCCAGCCATAATCCGATTGTCGCCGGCGTCTGGCCGCCGAAAAAGGGCGAAGTGTCGATAGAAGAGGGGCTGGCGAAGCGGTTGAACGTGTCACTGGGCGATAGCGTGACCTTTATGGGCGATACCCAACAGTTCAGCGCAAAGGTCACCAGTCTGCGTAAGGTGGACTGGGAAAGTTTGCGACCAAACTTCTTCTTTATCTTCCCGTCCGGCGCGCTTGACGGACAGCCGCAAAGCTGGCTGACCAGCTTTCGTTGGGAAAACGGCAACGAAATGCTGACCCAGCTTAACCGCGAGTTTCCGACGGTTAGCCTGCTGGATATCGGCGCTATTCTCCGGCAGGTCGGCCAGGTGCTGGAGCAGGTGAGCCGGGCGCTGGAAGTCATGGTGGTGCTGGTTACCGCCTGCGGCATCCTGCTGTTGCTGGCGCAGGTGCAGGTTGGCATGCGGCAACGCCATCAGGAACTGGTCGTCTGGCGCACGCTGGGGGCGGGCAAGAAACTGCTGCGCACCACCTTATGGTGTGAATTTGCCATGCTGGGATTGGTGTCCGGGCTGGTGGCTTCCATTGGCGCAGAAACAGCGCTGGCCATGTTGCAAACCCGGGTCTTTGATTTCCCCTGGCAGCCGGACTGGCGATTGTGGGCGGTTTTACCCCTTAGCGGCGCGTTCCTGCTTTCCGTCTGCGGCGGCTGGTTGGGGATCCGGTTACTGAAGGGGAAAGCGCTGTTCCGCCAGTTTAGCAATTAAGCAGTATGAGACTGACGCGCCGGTGAAGATACCGGCGCGCTCTTTTTTAAAAGCATAAATGGATAAGCCCGCGCCGTTTAACGGCACAAATCATTAAAAACCCGCCAACACGCCAGTAGTAATTCCGGTTAACATTCCATTGCTGAATAATTAGCAGGAAATCTATCAAGGAAAAATAATGACTATAAAAACAACAGCGCTGGCGGCATCGATCGGCGCGGCAGTGGCATTAATGTCTTTCGCTTCTCAGGCGGAAATCACTGTTCTGAAACAAGATCCCCAGGCGGGCAACCCGCTGAGCCGTCTAAACTTCACCGTGGGCGGGAGTATTCGTCCCCAGTTCCAGAATATGACGGGCGATGACGGCGCCAACGGTTATAAACGTAATGGTTTTGACGGCGGCACCCGTTTCCGTTTCGCGGCAGATTACTATCTGTTTGACGACATTAGCTGGATCAGCTTCTACGAGCTGGGCGTGAATATTCCGGCGCAGTTTAACTGGGATAACCACTACGCCGAAGGCGCGCACGACACCACCCGCCGTATGCTGTATACCGGTCTGAAAAGCGATACCTGGGGTACGCTGACTTTCGGTCAACAGAACAGCATTTACTACGATGTGGTGGGCGCGAAAACCGATATCTGGGACTATGACATGATAGGCCAGGCTCCGGGTAACGGGATCAACGGCGACTACGACGGCTCCTACCGTTCTCGCAAAATGCTGAAATACAAGAAAACCGTAGGCGATGTTGATCTCTACGCGTCTTATCTGTTCAGCGATGACTACAACGCAAACAACGGCCTGAACTACAAGCGTAAAGGCGGCGGCTCGCTGGGTGCGGATTATCATATTACTGACGATCTAAGCTGGGGTACGGCGTGGAACTACACCCGTGCAGAAATGCGCGGCAACGGCAACAAGACGTACGATCAGAACATTGTGGGTACAGCATTGAGCTGGACGCCGGAAAACTGGACCTTCTCAATGGGCGGCGGCTGGTACCAGAACTTCATGACCACGAAAAAAGTATCGGTGAACGACTACTTTGCTGGTGATGCCTGGGGTCTGGAATACTTCGCGGGCTACACTTTCCCGATCAACCAGTACGCGGTGAAATCCATTCAGCCGTACTTTATGGGAGACCGTATTGAATACGTGAATGGCCGGGATTATCTGCGCACCGATAACGGCGTGGGGATCAGCTTCCAACTGGACTATGGTTTCCGTGTTGATTACGAGCATGTCTTCACCTCCAGCACCGATGACCTGGGCGATATGAACCTCGTACGTCTGCGTTACGACTTCTGAGTCGGCGCCAGTGCCGGAGAGCGACGCGTGGCGTCTTATCCGGCCTGTGTCGCCGCACTGTGCGCGCCGGGTAAGGCGAAAACGCCGCCCGGCTCTTTTAATGGCGCAGCCAGTCCGCCACCTCTTCAAACGTCCCGCGAAAGACAATCTTGTCGGCTTTTTTCTCCAGTTGATAGCGGTACATCGGGTCGTAATATTCTTCCAGCAGCGGCACCAGCCAGTTGAAATGGGCGTCGGTGCTACCGGTACGACGCTGTTCCGTCAGCGCGGTGTCAAGCTTTGCGGTCAGTTCGGCAAAGCGTTGCAAACCCAGACGGCGGCGAATAGCGAAAAGCCCGTGATGCAGATACTCGCCATATTCCTGCCAGCCCTGTTCGTCCCCGTATGCGTGGGTGAAATCATGGTGCATACGGATAAAATACTCGTCGCGCAACCGTTCAAGACGGCGTTCGAACGGATCGTCCACCACGGCGATGCTCGCCTGAGTCATCCTGAGGCGCAGACATTCCGGCAGATGGTTTGAGCCGATCATCCGGCCTTCATCTTCCAGCACCCAGCGTGACGCCTGTTTTTGCAGTAACGTCACCGCCAGCAGGTTTTCAAAACTCGCCTGGCTGAGCTGCGGTTCCAGCGTGCGGCCAAACGAGGAGCCGCGATGATGGGCGAGCCCTTCAAGATCGACCCCATCAGGCCGCTGCTGGACCAGCTGCGTTTTGCCATTGCCTGTGCAGCCGCCGACAAGCACCATCGGTTTCTGGACCTGTTCTTCCGTAATGTGTATCGCCGCCTGGCGTAGCGCTTTGTAGCCGCCTTTGATCAGCGGGTACTCGACGCCCGCCTCGCGCAGCCACTGTTGAGTAATATGCGAACGCTGGCCGCCGCGCGCGCAGCAGAGATAGCCGTGCGGGTATTTTTCGCAGGCCGCGCGCCAGGCGTCAATTCGCTGCTGGCGTTTCTCGCCGCAGACCCGTTGATGACCCAGCGCCAGCGCAGCGTCCGGCCCCTGGCGTTTGTAACAGGTGCCGACGGCGGCGCGCTCGTCATCATCCATCAAGGGCAAATTGATCGCGCCGGGCATTGCGCCTTGCTGAAATTCAACCGGCGCGCGGACATCGATTAAGGGCGTATCAGCGGCGAGGATCGCCCGATAGTCCGTTCCATCGTTCATGTGAAATCCTGAAAAGACAAAAACAGCAATGGGGGGATTTTACGCGCGTAGAGGGGAAACGGGGAAGGAAACTTCCTTCCCCTGGCACTAAATGTGTTAGTTGAGCTGGCTTTGCGCCCAGACGATACCGCTGGCGTATTCCGGCGGAAGCAGCGGCGCGAGGGCTTCAAGCGTTGCGCTCAGGCGCGCGGTGTCGCTGTCGGTCAGGTTCAGGTGGCCAACTTTACGCCCCGGACGCACCTCTTTGTCATACCAGTGCAGGTGCACGAGCGGCAGCTTCAGCCAGTCAGCATTCAGCTCGCTGCCAATCAGATTCACCATCACCGACGGGCTGTTTACCACCGGCGCTGGCATCGGCAGGCCGGTAATGGCCCGCAAATGCAACTCGAACTGGCTGATGCTGGCGCCGTTTTGCGTCCAGTGACCGCTGTTATGCACGCGCGGCGCCAGTTCGTTAATCAACAGGCCGTCCGGCGTGACAAAACACTCCATCGCCATTACGCCGACGTAGTTCAGCTCCTGCATAATGGCGGAGAGCATCGCTTCGGCCTGTGCCTGTTGTTTCGCATTGGCCTGGGGAAAAGCGACGCTGGTACGCAGAATTCCGTCCTGATGCAGGTTGCGCGTTAACGGGTAAAACACCGTACTGCCGTCGAAGGCGCGAGCGCCAACCAGCGACACTTCAGCGGAAAAGTTGATGCCCTGTTCAACGATGCATTCGCCGTAGCAGTCGGCCGGAAGCTGGTCGGTTTCCGTCGCGCGCAGTCGCCACTGGCCGCGGCCGTCGTAGCCGCCGACGCGACGTTTCACGATCGCCAGTTCACCCAGCCGTTCAAACACCGCGGGCCATTCCTTTTTATCGGCCAGCAATTGCCACGGCGCGGTCGCCAGGTTGAGCGTGTCAAAAAGCTGCTTTTGCGTCAGGCGGTCGGCAATAATCGGGAAGACGTCGCGGTTGACGAACGCGGGATGACGCGCCAGTTCACGGGTCAGCGCCGTTTCCGGCCAGCGCTCAATTTCTGCGGTGATAACGCTTTGTTGAAAAGGGACGGCGGCAGGTTCCGCGTCCAGCCCAACCGGCCAGACGGCGATACCCAGCGGTTCACCGGCCTGACGCAGCATTCGACCTAACTGACCGTTGCCCAGTACGCAGACCTGTTTCATGCCGTACCTCGCGGGTCCGGATTCTCAAGGACGTCGTCCGTCTGCGCCTTGCGCCAGTCGTGCAAACGCTGACGTAACGCGTCGTCGTGCGTTGCCAGAATTTGGGCGGCCAACAGCGCTGCGTTTGCCGCGCCGGCTTTACCTATCGCCAGCGTGCCCACCGGAATGCCGCGCGGCATTTGCACGATGGAGTAGAGGCTGTCGACGCCGCTCAGCGCTGCGCTTTGTACCGGAACGCCCAGCACCGGCACCAGCGTTTTCGCCGCAATCATGCCTGGCAGATGCGCCGCGCCGCCGGCGCCGGCGATAATCACCTGATAGCCGTGTTCTTCCGCACTTTCGGCGAAGCTGAACAGTTTATCGGGGGTGCGGTGCGCAGAGACAACCTCAACGTGGTGTGGGACGTTCAGAATATCGAAGATTTCGGCGGCGAACTGCATGGTAGCCCAGTCGCTTTTGGACCCCATCACGATGGCGACTCGCGCCGGGTTATTGCGGGAAGACATGCGTCTGAAAACTCCTGTGGTGCGGGACACGCTGCTTTTGAGGCCACAGAGAATAGCATGTAAATACGCCAAGGAAAACGGTTGCGTCACTTATGAGGCTGGCAATTCGCGGGGAGATTTAAAACGGGAAAGAGATCAGTTTAACGTCTGTCGGCGTCACTTTTACCATCGACCCTTCGCTGTGCCAGGCGCCCAACACCACGCGGAACGCGGGTTGGCCGTTAGCGGTAAGGGTATGCACGTCCGGGCGGTGGGTGTGCCCGTGGATCAGCCACTGCACCTGATGTTTTTCCATCCCGGCCACAACGGCATCTTGATTAACGTCCATGATGGCCAGCGATTTGCTGCTGTTGGCGGCTTTGCTGCCCGCGCGCATTTTCGCGGCTACCCGTTTGCGAATAAACAACGGCAGGGCGAGAAACAGCGTTTGCAGCCAGCGCTGATGAACTTTTGCGCGAAACGCCTGATAACCGTGGTCGTCAGTACACAGCGTATCGCCATGCATAATCAGTATCCGGCGGCCATACAGCGTGAGCACCTTTTCCTGCGGCAAAAGGATCATTCCGCTTTCACGCGCGAAGCGTTTCCCAAGCAGAAAGTCCCGGTTGCCGTGAATAAAGAAGCAAGGAACGCCCGCGTCAACCACCGCCTTGATTGCCGCCGCGATTTGCCGGTGCAGAGGCAGAGGGTCGTCGTCGCCGATCCAGGCTTCAAACAGATCGCCGAGGATATACAGCGCGTCGGCCTGACGGGCCTCTCCGGCTAAAAAACGCAGAAAACCGGCGGTGATCGCCGGTTCTTCCGTGCAGAGATGAAGATCTGCAATAAACAGTGTCGCCACGATTACTCGCTAACGGTCACGTTTTCGATGATCACGTCTTCTTTTGGTACGTCCTGGTGCATACCGCTGCGACCGGTCGCGACGCCTTTGATTTTATCCACAACGTCCATGCCTTCAACGACCTCGGCAAATACGCAGTAACCCCAGCCCTGCATGCTTTCGCCGGAGAAGTTCAGGAAGTCGTTGTCGACGACGTTGATGAAGAACTGCGCGGTTGCAGAGTGCGGAGCCTGAGTACGGGCCATCGCCAGCGTACCGCGGGTGTTTTTCAGACCGTTGTTGGCTTCGTTTTTGATCGCTTCTTTCGTTGCTTTCTGCTTCATGCCAGGTTCGAAACCGCCGCCCTGAATCATGAAACCGTTAATCACACGGTGGAAAATGGTGTTGTTGTAAAAACCTTCGCGGCAGTAGTCCAGGAAGTTTTTAACTGTTTCAGGCGCTTTATCATCAAACGTTTTGATTACGATATCGCCGTGATTAGTGTGGAAAGTAACCATTTTTGCATCCTGTTCCGATAGAGAAGTGCTTTAACCCGATGAGGGTCAGAGTAAGGGGTGTGTTATAGCATAAGCGCAGGCTGTGATCACCTTGCAAAGTGTGCTGATCCCATGCCGAATTATGGGTATTATACGGACTTTACGATCCACACACGTCTTACACGGAACCTTCAATGTTAAAAATTTTTAATACACTGACGCGCCAAAAAGAGGAATTCAAACCTATTCATGCCGGGGAAGTCGGCATGTACGTGTGTGGTATTACCGTTTACGATCTCTGTCATATCGGACATGGCCGTACTTTCGTCGCGTTCGATGTGGTGGCGCGTTACCTGCGTTTTCTGGGCTACACGCTGAAATACGTACGCAACATTACTGATATCGACGACAAAATCATCAAACGCGCTAATGAAAACGGTGAAAGCTTCGTGGCGCTTGTCGATCGCATGATCGCGGAAATGCACAAAGATTTTGATGCGCTGAATATTCTGCGCCCGGACATGGAGCCACGCGCGACGCATCATATCGCCGAGATCATTGAGATCACCGAGCAACTGATCGCCAAAGGCCACGCTTACGTCGCAGACAACGGTGACGTGATGTTCGACGTGCCGACTGACCCAAACTACGGTCTGCTGTCTCGTCAGGATCTGGATCAGTTGCAGGCCGGGGCGCGCGTGGACGTGGTTGACGTCAAACGCAACCCGATGGACTTCGTGCTGTGGAAGATGTCCAAAGAGGGCGAACCGAGCTGGCCGTCGCCGTGGGGCGCAGGCCGTCCTGGCTGGCATATTGAATGCTCGGCCATGAACTGCAAACAGCTGGGTAATCATTTTGATATTCACGGCGGCGGTTCGGATCTGATGTTCCCGCATCATGAAAACGAAATCGCGCAGTCCACCTGTGCGCACGACGGCGAATACGTGAACTACTGGATGCACTCCGGCATGGTGATGGTCGATCGCGAAAAGATGTCTAAATCGCTGGGCAATTTCTTCACCGTGCGCGACGTGTTGAAATACTACGATGCGGAAACGGTGCGCTACTTCCTGATGTCCGGTCACTACCGCAGCCAGCTGAACTACAGCGAAGAGAACCTTAAGCAGGCGCGTTCGGCGCTGGAGCGGCTGTACACCGCGCTGCGCGGAACGGATAAAACCGTCGCTCCTGCCGGTGGCGAGGCCTTTGAAACGCGCTTCATTGAGGCGATGAACGACGACTTCAATACGCCGGAAGCCTATTCGGTGCTGTTCGACATGGCGCGCGAAGTGAACCGTCTGAAAGGGGAAGATATGGCAGCCGCGAACGCGATGGCGTCGCATCTGCGTAAAATTTCTGCTGTGCTCGGTCTGCTGGAGCAGGAGCCGGAAGCGTTCCTGCAAAGCGGCGCGCAGGCGGATGACGGCGAAGTAGCCCAAATCGAAGCGTTGATCCAGCAGCGTCTGGATGCCCGTAAAGCGAAAGACTGGGCGGCGGCGGATGCGGCGCGCGATCGTCTGAACGAAATGGGTATCGTCCTGGAAGACGGACCGCAGGGAACCACCTGGCGTCGCAAGTAAGACGGAGATCCCCGGCGGCGTTTACGCTTGTCGGGTTGAGGTTATTTACAGGCCGGATAAGACGTAACGCGTCGCTATCCGGCTTTTTATCGCCGTTTCCACCACAACATCCCCATTAGCATCAGCCCCGGTAACCACACCCACAGCAGTTCCGAGAATATCACCTGATGGCCATACGGCGTGGCATAGCGCGATAGCGCGAACGGCGCGACCTTAATCACCTGCCACGGCGCAAAAAAGCGTTCATCCGACCACGGCCACAGCCAGCCGACACCTTTGCCGCCGGTAGTGATCGAATCCAGTAAACTGTGTGACAGCAGTGATACCGTAAGAAACAGCCAGCAGCGCGTCAGGCTGGCTTTCAACCATCGTCGACCGATGAGCACGCACAGTATCGGCACCACAAAAGCAAACAGCAGCGAATGGGTAAAGCCGCGATGGCCGAACGCGTTGCCGTAGGCCACGCCGAGTTTAAAGGAGAGCACATCCATGTCCGGCACCATCGCCAGCGCGATGCCGGCGAGCAGCAAACGGGGGGGAATGACTTTTGTGCCCAGCCCTAAGCCGAGGCAGAGCGGGACAGCCGCGTGGGTGAGAATCGTTGGCATATTTTCGCTTCGTATGAAAAAACGCTATGTTCGCAACGCACTGTGAAGGGATGATGAAGTCACTCGACGGGAAGGGGAGCATCGCCGGACAGGGTGCGAAGACCGCTGTCCGGCAAAGGGCATCAGGCGACGACGGTGACGCTCTGACCGGCATAGCTGACGGTTTGACCGGCAACGATTTTGCAGCGTTTGCGGGTTTCCACCGCGCCGTCAACGTTGACCTGTCCTTCCGCAATGGCCATTTTCGCCTGGGCGCCGCTTTCGCTCCAGCCTTCCAGTTTCAGCAAATCACACAGTTCAACGTGAGAATGCTTGCCTAAAGAAAATGTCGCCATGTTAGTTATCCTGTGGGTCGTGATATTCAACACACGCCTGAAGCGTGTTTTCGATAAGAGTGGCGACGGTCATTGGGCCAACGCCGCCCGGCACGGGGGTAATGTAAGATGCGCGCGCGGACGCGTCGTCAAAAACGACGTCGCCAACCACCTTGCCATTTTCCAGACGGTTAATGCCGACATCAACCACGATGGCGCCTTCTTTGATCCACTCACCGGGAATAAAGCCCGGTTTACCGACCGCGACGACCAGCAGATCGGCATTTTCGACATGATGGCGCAGATTTTTGGTAAAGCGATGCGTCACCGTGGTCGTGCAACCGGCCAGCAGCAGCTCCATGCTCATCGGGCGGCCCACGATGTTGGATGCGCCAATCACGACGGCGTTCAGGCCATAAAGGTCGATATTGTAGCGTTCAAGCAGGGTAACGATGCCGCGGGGCGTACAGGGGCGCAGACGCGGCGCGCGCTGGCACAGACGACCAACGTTGTAAGGGTGAAAACCATCCACGTCTTTGTCCGGATCGATACGCTCCAGCACTTTAACGTTATCGATACCCGCCGGAAGCGGCAATTGCACCAGAATACCGTCAATGGTGTTATCGGCATTCAGCGTATCGATCAGTTCCAGTAACTCCGCCTCGCTGGTGGTTTCCGGCAGGTCATAGGAGCGGGAGACGAATCCCACTTCGTCACAGGCCTTACGTTTGCTTGCGACATAAATCTGCGAAGCCGGGTTACTGCCTACCAGCACAACCGCCAGTCCTGGCGCCCGCAGTCCGGCCGCCACGCGCGCCTGAACTTTTTGAGCAACCTCAGAGCGCACCTGCTGCGCAATCGTTTTACCGTCAATAATCTTTGCTGCCATCAGAGAGAGGATTCCATCTGTAATTTCACGTCGAAGGGGATGCGGCTATTTTGTCAGAAGTGAGGACGGTTGTCAGTCGCCGCTTACGGTCGCGGCAGTTTTTGACAGGAATCAGGCCACTCTTGAGGTGAACGGCGGCGGTTATGCTCATAACTCAAGCAGTTGAAAGGAAAGCCATTGACCACCAGAGTGGTGAACGTATAATACCGGGCAGTTTTATGTCAGTTTGTTTTCTCTCGATGCTCCCTTAGCTCAGCTGGATAGAGCAACGGCCTTCTAAGCCGTCGGTCGCAGGTTCGAATCCTGCAGGGGGCGCTCTTAATTATCAATAAGTTAACCATTTCCTCCTGCCTCTAAATTTCCTTCATGGGACATATTTGGGACATCATCGTTAAAAATCGAGTCAATTTGCTTCGCGTGTTCGGTCAAATGATTAGGTGCAAGATGAGCATACCGGCGTACCATTTCTATAGACTCCCATCCTCCCATTTCCTGTAGTACCGACAACGGAACGCCTGACTGTATCAACCAGCTTGCCCATGTATGTCTCAGGTCATGGAACCGGAAATCTTCTATCCCTGCACGTTTGCAAGCTGATTTCCACGCCCGACCATCGTCGACTCTCATTTTCCTGACTGCCGGAGTGACAGAGCCATCAGGCCTTCTTCCTGCCTTTGTGTGTACGAACACAAATTTATGATGATTGCCTATCTGGTCACGCAGAACCTTACATGCGGTATCATTCAGCGCTACGCCAATAGCTCTGTTTGATTTGCTGTCTTCCGGATTAACCCACGCCACCCGACGCTGCATGTCTATCTGCTGCCACTCCAGATTGATGATGTTCGAACGCCGTAAACCTGTTGCCAGCGCGAACTTTACGACAGACTTTAACGGCTCCGGACACTCATCAATTAAGCGCTTTGCTTCATCTTTCTCCAGCCATCTGACACGCTTATTCCTGACGGTTGGTATCTTGATGACTGGCGCTTTCTCCAGCCACTTCCAGTCGCGTTCCGCTGCTCTAAGAATGGCTTTCATCAACGCAAGGTGCTTCGCCTTGGTGGAAGTGGTTACCGGCTTGGCTACATAAACAGGGTCAGGCTTACCTTTCTTCCTTGCTGCTTCTACTCGTGATTTCCATATCTCCAGATTGCTTCGGTTATGCATCCTGCTAACCGCCGAGTAAATCCTCGCCTCGGTAATGTCCTTTAACCTGACCCCTTCAAAATGCTCAAGCCAGAATCCCATCCGGCCTTTGTCAGTATCGAGCGACTTCTTATCTGATTTCTCCTCAATCCATCGTAAGCAAGCTTCTTCAAAAGTCACATCGGGAAAGTCGCCGAGCCTGTCTACTCGCCAGAGTTCAGCCTTTCGTTTGTCGTGCAACTCCTGTGCTTGCCGCTTGTCCGTTGTGCCAAGAGACTCCTTAATTCGCTTCCCGCCCGGGAGCGAGTACGAGGCGTACCATATTTCACCTCTGCGGAAGAGTGACATTTTCTTTCCTCTCTAATGCCATCACCCGCGCTCACGCCGACAGTATGCATCGGAGACTGAAGCGCCGCAATGCAGGCTTGTCGTGTGGTGAGGTAAGGGGATTTGGGTTTGGTGGGGTCTTTACGTGTTGCCTGTAGTCGGCCTGTGCGAATCCAGTTGGTGGCGGTAGGTCTGGATATCTTGAGAAATGCACAGGCCTCATCGAGTGTGATGCTGTGTGATTCCATGGTTACTCCTATGCATACCACTTATCGATAACGTCATACTCCTTTACGACATCTTCATAGCCGAGCGCTTTTAAGAGATCGCAGATCACGTCATCGGCACTGCAATGGGCGATTTCCTTATCTCTCATCTCCTGCAGAATCTTGAGTTTGTTGATAGCTTCTTCACGATTCATTATCTATCTCCAATAAAAAACCGCCATTGCGGCGGTCTAGTCGATTATGATTTTTCTTGACTTGATAGCGTCGTAGATAAGCTCTGCTGAGTGACTATTGCTTGCTGAGTTTCGACATAACTCGGCAATGGCATGGATGGCTTCATTTCGTTTCTTATCGTCGCGTTCCTTCTTTATTGCTCCCAGAAGTTCAACACACTCCATGCAGATATGAATTTTATCCTTTCCTTCAATCATGGCTGCCTTGCCAAAATTACCTCCACATAATGAGCACAGGTCTTCTGGTGAAGGCTGGTATTTCATAAAGCCAAGAGTTCTGCATTCCATCATTCGCTCCATAAAACAAAACCCGCCGTAGCGAGTTCAGATAAAAGAAAACCCGCACTCGGCGGGTTCGTGTTTCTTCAAGTGCTTACTTCTTGGCGTTCTGCTCAGCCATCTCGATATATCGCGGGTCGCTTGCCTTTGGCAGACTTAACGACTGCTCCCGATAGTATCGGACTCTTTCCATGAAATACTCGCGCAGGTGCTCAGGCTGTTCTCTCGCCACCTGCTCAGCGATAACAGGCATGTTCAGGCGCTCTTTGTACGCAACGCCAGAAGCGGCAAGGTCAACATTAACCTTGTCACGATCTTCCTGGCTCTTTGCTGCTATGTTGAACCTTGACATAAATTAACCTTAAGGTTGCCATCCCATGCCGCAATTTCCAGTTTCATGCATCCATTTATGTCCGCACTCTCTACAAACATAGTAGCTTTCCTGGGTAGCACGGCCATTCAGACTCATGTACTCGCCTTGCTCTTCAGGGATATACTCCATGCATTCTAGAGGGTGGTGACGGCGCCCTCTGGGCTGTTTTTCACATACCTTACATGTCATAAAAACCTCCACACAAAAAAGCGAAGGCCATACAGTAGCATGGCCTTATACGTTTATCTTTGTATAACATCACTTATATGCGCAGCTTTACGCTCTGCTGGGGTCTTAGCCATTACCAAATCCCCATATCAGAGTCAGCAATAAGCTGGCAGATGGCAATCATGATAACGGTGACGATAACTACTTTTACTGGTGGCATTAATCGTCATCCTCATCCCAATCATCTTCGTCATCATCGCAATTAGTCAGAAGCGGATTCATGCGGCGCCCCACATGGCTGGCATAGCCGCGGCGACCGAGATTGTGCAGTACGCCGTAGATTTCGAACATTTCGGTACGCTCATCGCCAATATCAAGCTCACAGGCCAGCGCATGGCATTCAGTGGCGAGCGAATGTATCTTCTGAAGCAATTCTGCTTTACTCACTTTTCACCTCCTGCGGTGCTGCTGGCAGTGGCATCCAGTGAGTTGGTTTGCAATAAACGCCACCACCATTCGGAAGCGATGCAAATCTAAACCATCCCTCTGCTTCATTGCGCTCCATGTAGCCAACCATCTGCTCTTTCTTGTCAGCGCAGTAAACCTGTACATCAACATCGCGTTCCGGCATGCGCTCACTGCAAGCCACCCAACCACCTGGCAACTCATCACGATTACTTACAGGTTCGGCACCCTGAAGCATGGCGGCGCGGAAGGAATCCTCAACACGTTTTACGGCATCTGAGCAATAGTTGTAGCGATTACAATCAACCAGCTTCTTCTTGAGGTTCTCTATCGCCAGATTAACTTCATCAGGCACTACAGGCGCTGGCGGGGCGGTGTATAGCGGAATAACCGCATCCCCCATTGGTTCAGATAAACAGGTCAGGTGAAGCTCACCATGCTTAGCGTAAGCAAGCGTTTCCTCTGCCGCGTAAAGAACAGGATCAGCTTCGAGCGATGCCAGCGCGATACGCGCAAGCTCCTCCGCTTCTTCTGCTGGCAACACGACATTGCTACCTGGTCCGTATGTTTCGCGCCACTGCTGAATTTTGAGCAGGCGTTCTCTGGTAAATGCCTTCATCGCAATACATCCTCCACGCTGATTAGCCCTTTACGGCTCAGATAGTCCATTGCATCACTATGTAACTTGCTGTCTGGTCTGGCGTTTCTGAGCGAATGAGCCAGGCGTTTAACCAACATCGTTAATTCTTCCACTTGCTTTTCTGCCCGATCTGCCCGCTCACCCTCAGACTCAGCCAGTCCGTGGTAATGCCATTTTTCAGCCTCGTATGCACTGGCGTAGCCATTGGCGCTGTCCAGCTCATCCAGCAGCGCCAGATAATCAGAGTGTTTGACGTATCCACCGTCAGCCCATTCCATCATGTCGACACCAAAGTTTGAGTAGCGCTGTACTTCGCGAGCCTGTTTGTCGATGTTGCTCATTGGGCGGCCTCCGCTTGGCGAACTGAATTGATGTACGCCTTAAACGCCTCTCCATCATCACGGCTGGTACCCACATGATTCTCTCCAACAGTCCATGATGCCTTTGCTAATCCACCAGGAAATCTAAAATAAACCGTGATGTCTTTCTTGTAACCGATGTAGGCCGTGACGTCTGTAATTCCAGGGAACTTTGCTTCCGCTTCCGCAATGGCTGCCTGCTCTGCCTCATGAGTACGTTTTCGTTCCGCTTCGCAATCAAGGCGATGATTAATCCATCGCGCCTCGCACTCCATATCGCAATACACAGAATCGCCATCCCATACGCGGCCTTCTTTCTCCTCATCAACGTGGCAACTGCAATAGGCGCACTCTTGCCAAAAGCCAAACTCTTCAACCAGAACGCGATGTGGGACACTACCAATTTCTGCGTATTTATCAGCTCCGGGCATGCGCTTACACGATACGCAGTTGAACTCCTCTTCCAGCTCGTTCGCACCTTCACGGCGAGCGACCACGTTGCTTTTAGCAAATCGGATAACCCCGTACTCATCGCCCTGCACGTAGTAAGCTTTCAGCACTTGAATGTTGTTGCTCATGACTGCACTCCTTTGCGAAGCTGGCCCGCACGAACCGCCTTCCACTGTAACCACATGCCGTTGTAATCCATTCCTGAGAGAGTCGAGTTTCGGTAACCTACATCTGTGCGCAGGCCTTCAAGAGTGGATTTAGAGACGCAAACATTCTCCATCACCCATTCTTCGAATAAATCGCGCTCAGTTGCTTCATCTGGCATGGTGCTGGCCCGCACCTCAGCCAGGAAAGCATCGGTCGCTGGGGTTTTGCTCATGTTAATTTTCATTCGCTCAATGGCATCGTTAAACCTAACATCTTCAGCTAGTGATATGTCATCCATGCTGTCGTTATCGAATTCAACATTTCGTTGCTGAGGTATCGAAGCCTTCAGCCCTGCATTCTCCGCAGCCAGAGCATTACACTTCGCTTCCAGTTCTTCATAACTCGGTTTCATTTATCACCTCTCAGCATCGCATTCAGCCACTTGTTGTTCTGTAGTCGTGTTTTCGTATCGAAAGAGTCACGCTTGAGTAACTCCTGCTTATCTGGCATTGGCTTGAATTTGTGTCTGGCTATTAATTCGTGAGGTGAAATACCTGGGTCATATGTGTTGCCTATCATGATTTACTCTCCATAAAGTCGTTTACCGCTTTGCTGAGAGAAAGGCCAAGTGTTTCTATATGCTTCTGTAACGCCTGAAATGATTGTGCTTCTGATGCCAGGATTTCACGATGGCAGAGTTCTTTAACCAGATGCTCAAACTTGCTGTAGTAACCACAACGGACAAGCACCTCATTACCAAAGTTTTTACTTTTCTCATCGGTTACTTTCTTCTTCTCACTGAGAATGAGGTCATGCTTTGTTCCGGTAATAACGTACTTACCTAAGTCGATGTTCAGTTTCATGATGAATTCCTCAGTCGTCTCGTCTGTTGCCGTAGCGTCCATAACGAACAACCATGCGTGGGTCGATGGACTCTTTGAATTTCTCTAGTGGTTTGCGGAACGGACGGATTGATGTCTGGTAGATGGCTTCGCGTTCTTCTTTTTCCGCAAGCCAGATAAGATGGCGAATGTCCTTTTCGGCTTTCGTTTCCTGCGGCATAGCCATAATCAGGTCGTAGTTCTTTCTGAAGTTATCCAGCACCTCCGATACGGAATTACCAGATAACCGGCGCGGATCATCCGCCCCGTATAGAGGTACTGGCATTTGTGACTCCTGATTAAATTGCGTAAATAGCGTGGCGAGGGAAGGGGAGAGTTACAGGCGCAAAGGGTATATCGTCGTCGAAATCCATGGGTGGTTCGCTATGTTGTGTCGGTGCTGAATGCTGTTGTCGTCCTTGAGGCTGCTTATTGTTTGCTTGACGGTCTGATTCCTGTTTTCCACCAAGCATCTGCATTACTCCACCTACCCCAACGAGCACCTCAGTAGTGTATTTTTCAACACCTGACTGATCTGTCCATTTTCGAGTTCGTAACTTTCCTTCAAGGTATACTTCTGAACCTTTCCGTAGGTATTCACCTGCAATTTCCGCTAACTTTCCGCTAATAACCACGCGGTGCCATTCCGTCTGCTCTTTCTGCTCGCCAGTCTGCTTATCACGCCACTGTTCTGATGTTGCAACAGTGATATTTGCGAACGCTGCACCAGAAGGTGCATAGCGCACTTCCGGATCCTGACCTAAACGACCGATAATGATCGCCTTATTTACACCTCTACTAGCCATTTATGCCGCCTGTTTTAGCTCATTGACCCTTACGTTCATTACCTGAACGCATCTATTCTGCGCATCCTCATTACCAGCCAGTAATTGCCAGTCATGCTGATATCGCTCAATTAATTTCTTTTTGTCAGTCTCGGTGGTTGCATACTCAGTGAAGTTCAGCAGTATTTTCTCAACATCCACACCATCTGATTCAGTGCTATCGGTGCTCTTGTCGCCTTCTGGAATTGCCCACGAAGGCAGGGAAGGAGGAATCCAGAAAAACGCCGTACCATCCTTGAGCTTTGCTCTGTTCCACCCCTGTTTCTTGTCTGTCGATGTTTGAGCAAATCCTTCTTCCAGGTTGTATAGGTAGCGCCCTATCCCCCATTGAACAGCTGCGCGCTTCATTGCACCTGAGCGACCACCTTTAACAGCTTCCACCTGTGTATTTTCAGCGGCATCCCATTTTGTTACCCATTCGGAATCAATCTTGATAGATATGCCACATTCAACACCGCCGTTGTTCGGGATATCACGATATTCGTTACGCCAGCCAGCCTTTCCGCATACATCATCAAGGCGCTTCATAATTGCCCTGTTGGTCACATACGCGAGCACCATTGCCCAGACTTTACCATCTCGCGTTTTACCGCTTTGTTGGATGCGCCATTCAATATCGTCAGCAGCGAATGGCGCATCAAAATCATTCAAATTCATAAACACCTCAGAATGGGAGTTCGGAAGGATTAGCCAGAAACTCGCCTTTATTCATTCGCTCACGACGAGCCATATCAAGACAGAAGGACTTCATCGACTTATCACCGGCCTTACGCCAGTACATTGCCTCAGTCAGGTGATACTGACGCTTTATCCTGCTCAATTCTGGAGTTCTGGCTAGGTCTGTAGGAATCATCATCGTTCTCCTGTTCTTTCTGCTGATTGAGCATGTCTTTCATAAGGCGAATAAACGCATCGTCTGACCAGGTGTCTGCAATGCTCACTAGATAATCTCCGGCTCGTTTTTATGGTTAAGCACGATATCTACCAGAAGGTCCTTAAGTGGCTTAGCTTCGGTCAGCGTGTGGATGTGCAACTTGCCGTCTTTGTTAACTGCTGCTCTCCATGGCTTTCCGTGGTGCATAACTAACATCCCCGGAGTCACGCACTGGCGAATAACGGTTAATGTGTTTTGCATAACGCCTCCAGGTGCTTACGAACAGCGCGAATAAGACGACGAACACGTTTTGATAATTCTGATTCAGCCGGGTAGTAGGCGGACATGATGCCGCCACCCGATAGCGATAAATGCATCATGGTGGGATTCCTTTTGTTGTGTGATTTGCATTACGACTGAGCACTTGAATAAATGCTCACTCAGATGCGGGTATGAAAAAGCCGCACGGTGGCGGCTATTACTCAATCTTCCCCGCCGATTTCACTGAAAATCTCATCGGCATCATCACCATTCTGTTCACAGAAGGTTTCCCACCTACTCCAGTTCTCAGAAAGGAATTCAACAACACGCATCAATTCGTATTCCATATTTTCTCCAGGCAAAAAATAGCCGCCCATATAGAGCGGCAAGACTATCAAGGGATGATTCTCCAATGACCAGAACGAGTCTTCGTCCTCATTCGGTTACGAGCGATATTGCTCACATAGCAGACTCGTAAATCTGCTATAGGTGCTTATTCGCTAGGTGGTTCAGGTAATGGCATCCAGTGGGTAACTCTGGCT
>NZ_JAPPSU010000017.1:0-51635 GCF_026719175.1 Citrobacter sp. R4 | reverse complement strand
ATTGCCAATCATATCAAGTGTCCCCCAATATAGGCCTGTGGGAAGATTCCCCTCATTTGTAGCGCGTGGAGCTGCTTCCGGAGGGTCGTAAACATTCCAGCCGGAATTGCCACGTGTACAATAATCCTCAGGATCTCCTAAACCGAGGTTTGTTCGAGCGCCTGCTGCAGTCTTTGAACCGGTTCCGCCCTGGCTGATCGGCACCGCTCCGCCCGTTTTTGTCGCCATGTTGTCTGCCAGATATTTCCACGACGGGCCGGTGAACGTTGAACCGTCGGGGAGTTTTACGGTAATGCTGCCGCTGGCGCTGTAAACCTGCTGCCAGTTCTGCTTGTCGTAGTTAAGACCACGTAGCGCTTCCGCACTTTGTGCAACCAGCGCGGCTGTCACCATGTTCAGAGCCACGCGTGGAACCGCCGACCATGCGGAGCCGGATTGTGTCGGGCCTGTGAATACACTGACCAGCGTCAGGCCTGTGTCACTCTCTACCGATTTAACCGGCAGAGTATATGGTACACCTCCGACCGTTACTACAACGAAATCTCCTGCAGCGAGTTCCGTTACAAATGAAGTACCGATACCCGTCACAATGTCAGAGTTATTGGTCAGGGTTAAAGTTCCTGCGGACATGGTTATTTCCTCAGTACATGTTTGGAAGGATTAAAACGGGCATATTAATATTCTGGTTAAATGACATGTCGAATCCGTTGTCATTATAATTACCGACTACCTGGTTATACGCTGACCTGACATTTCCTCCTGACATTACAACGCCTTTTTTTCTTACATTGAAGTACCCATCGACTCTTCTTGACTGAGCACCTGTAAATACTATCTGGCAATATTTATCACCTACATACTGATTGCTGTCGGTCATGGTTAATTGCTGGTCATATACAAATGGTCGCTTCATTGTTGAAAATGTTACCTGTCCTGCTGAATTTGTCATGGTGATGCCATCACCGGCTACAGGAGCGGTATTATTGAAAATTACCAGGTCCATTGTTACAGATGCGGTAACATCATCTCTTCCTGAGTAACTGATGTCTCTAACAATAATATTTGTTCCGTCAAACCCTACAGATACATTATTGTTATTCCATTTCCCGAACGGTATTCCTGTTACGGGAAGCGCCATCGAGCCGTTGACTGTCACCGTGCCAACGTAAGCACATGTCATTAATTTAGCCTGATTTGAAATTGCTGTGAAATCAGTAGAGTTGGAAACGAGGAGTCCTTCGTTGTAAGTAGAGGCAGGAAGAATTTCAAATACTGTTCCTGCCCAGTTTGGTATTCGCTGGTAGTTGCCCCTGTTTGTACCGTTAACAGTAACACCACTGTCTCCGTTTCTTGTCACTGATGTCATATATATCGGCAAAACAATCCATGTTTGATTGTCGGCAAATTCCTGTATGTCAACAGGACGTGTCGGCAAAACAAAAACTGTAGAACCCGGAGTCAACGGAGTATCGACGCGAAATTGATTCGCTCCGGTTCCGTTCCCTGAAAAACTGGCACAAAACGATGGGGCACGCAGCCCCGCAGTAATAGCCATCACAGGACGGCCATCGTTATAATCAATCAGAATACCTTCCGGCATACTTCACCTACCAACGTCCAACGACAACCCGACCACCTCCGGGGAGATTGACCGTGATACCATTCCCATTTATTACAACCGTGTTGTTTTCGCCATTGAAGGCAAACTGACCGCTGTTCGCATAAAACTGACCATGGAATTCACAGTTACCATTTTTATCTATATTCCACCCCGTTCCACCGGGACCAGATATGTAAGAACTGGATCGAATATAGTTACCAATTTTGGCATTAGTGATGCTACCGTCCTGAATTAAAGCATCCCTGATAAATACCTGGCCGTTATATACGAAGAAGGCAGCAATATAGTTTCCAGGGTCGCTACCGGAATAAATACCGAACTGATCAGCCGCAAAAACTACAGTTGATTTGTATGAGCTACCATCAGGCTCAATGGACATGCCGAAACCTGTATTGTATTTCACTCCGTTCCTGACAATACCCATATTGAGCGTATAAGATGCCTTCGCTGTACCATCACTATTAACGACTGCAGTCATCTTCTGGTTAACGGCTGATGTTAGCTCGCCCTCAGGGCCAATCTGCGCCTGAACATACGTGGACAGGTCAGCAAGTCCCTGCTCAGCAGACGCTACCGTGGTTTTTACGACCAGTATATCTGCGCGGACCTCTCCATATTGCTGATACTGGTGCTCAACAGTTCCGTGGTTCGCCAGCGAATTTTCCATAATGCCTTCGAGGTTTATATCAACTCCTTCCTGCACATTTTTAAATGCATCAGAATTCTGAACGGCATCATCAATGAGGTCGATCAGGCCTCCGGTATCCATTGAGCACAGCGCCGGAACCTCAACAAATGCTGATGCACCAAAGGCGTTAATCGTCCTGATGTACCAGTAATATGTGTGTCCCACCTGTAGCTGGTTACTGGTCCATGTGGTGCCAATACCCTCCCTGCTGGCGTTCCCCTCAACGATTTCAGTCGTTGTGCCGGGAAGCTGAGTTTCGCCTGATGTCCAGAAGTCAAACTGGGTGGAAACGTTTGTTATCGCAGCCAGACGTGGGATCAGCGTGACGGCAAAGAAACCCTGCTCAATATCAACATGCGACGGAGGAGGCGGGGCCTCAATGCTGAATTCCAGATAGCCTTCAGGAGATTCCGCTCCCATCTGGTTAACGGCGATAACATGGGCGGTATAGGTATCCTTTGGCAATCCGGTCAGACGTGTAAATGAACCCGGAACCTGAACAGAAAGCACCATCTGGCCGTTACGACGAATGATGACTTTGTTATAGGTCACCTGCCCCACGTTTTCCCAGGAAAGAATGCCCTGTACCACCTGCCCGATTTCCTCAACGGTGTATCTGAGGTTTTGCGGCTGTGCCACGCCACCGGACGGTAACTGCGTGAATGGTGGCCGCTCTACAGGCTTACCTATTGCATCACCCCAGACATCAGCAGTTTCCTGTTTCAGCGTTAGCTGTACACCATTCTGCACGCCAAACTTCCAGTCGGTAACGCGCATCTCTACGTTGACGATGCCCAGTGACGGGAAATTCACCTTCACATACATTCCAGGACGATATCGGTAGCCGCTGAGATTCAGCGTAACGTTCATCGTTCTGGCTATGCGGGTTCGCTTTAACTTCACATCAGCCAGGCGCTGAGCCTGAAACTCACTCGTCACAAATCGCAGTTTCATATCCTGCGAAATTTCTACGCCGTCCTCCGTCACCCACTCACTTACGGATACAGATGGAAAATCCGCTTCAGTAAACCCCTGCTCAGGATCGACGAATGTTCCCTTGATAGTGTTTACCCGCTCCGACTGGGAGACTTCCGGCATGATTTCGATATCGCCGGCCAGCTGGCTTTCGGTGATCACTTCCGTTGCCGGGCCATAATAGGCACCAACAAGCAAGCCGTGCTTACCGGCTATATAGGTGACATCACCCGCACAGGCCGCAAGCATCCCCTCAAGAATGCTCACCTTGTTTTCGCTGAGGTCAAACTCACCGTTGATCGTATACCGCTTTTCAACAGTATTACCGCCAGTGATTACCTCCTCATCGCAGATATTCGCCGCTTCCTGAAACTGGTCCCAGAGGATGTCTGAATCCGGGACTTTCAGATAGTTGCGGTAATAATCCAGAATGACCAGCGCAGCATTGTTGCTATATGCCGTCTGCCCGGTTCGCGGGTCGTATATAGCGCGGCCCAGCTTTTCGACTTTAATGTTGGGGATACCAGACGGGAATTTTTCAGCATTAAATTTAAGGGATACGCGCAGCCAGGTGATCCCTCTCCCGATCATGTCTTCTTTCCATGACGGGCAGTTTTCCAGCATATAAGGGTCTGCCGCCTGGCGGTTGGTGTGCAGCTCGAAAAAGGCATGCTCAGGATAGCTACTGATCGGTTCATCACCCAGCCAGACCGTCTGAATACCGGATAGCGGATGTCCAGCCAGAGCAATGGCCAGATGCAACATTTCGCCATCATCCTGTTCGCCAGCCTGCTCTTCGGAAAAGAACAGAGTGCCCGCTGATGTGGAGCGACCATAAACAACGGTTTTGGCACTGGCTGCCGCACGCAGAACCTGTTTACGCTCTGCCGTATCGCGATAGGAATTCAGAGACGGCGTTTTGGTCAGCGCCTGAGTAGCGATCTGTGCGGCGACGGTGATCACCATCGCAATGGCATACATTTCATTTGCCGCCGCCACACCTGCGGCAATGCTGGCAACAATAGGAACAGCAGCAGGCATTAACGTACCCTCCAGACACTCATCGGCTTAACCCGCAGGCTGACAAGACCATTTTCGCCAGGCACCCATACAACGCCGGAATACACCACGCCAGCGCACTTCGTCCCGGCATTCTCGACGATGGCAATATCCCCACGCTGCGCCAGTTTCACCGGTACTTCGTCGAGAAATCGGGCAAGCACCTTTTCAAGTGAACCACCACCGCGAAGAATGGCCTTTTTAGCCCCTGGTTCGCTGTCATACGTCCCGCGCCATTCAGCGGCATAATCCTCACCGCACATGGCCTGTGCGCAGTCGGCCGCAAACAGACAACAGTCATGCTCGCCCCATGAAAAAGGCCGCTCAATGGCGGCCTTCATCACTACGTTTAATCTGTTTTGCCAGTCAGGGTGCTTCATGCTTCCTCACTTATAGGTAAATCCGGGAGCGTCTTTTTTACTGCCCCAGTAAATCGAACGCTCTGCCATCTGAGCTACGTAACGAAATATGCGATCGCCTGGATAAGCGGCCTGCTGTGACTCATCGGTATAGCGGTCAGGGAACGGACGCTGCCAGTCTTCAAAAATATTGCTGATGGTGTACTGGAGCGCGTTAGTCTCGCCGACTGTCGCGCCGGTACTGGATACCCGGCCCTTAAACAGGAGATCGGCAACCTGAACCACACCGTTATCATCCATAGCAACAAGATAAATCTCGGCATTTTTTCCCACACAACGCTCATTCAGCGTCGTGGCAAAAAGCGACAGATCAAGACCAGAGAGCGTCATTTTGACCTGGGTCGGACTGGTGGTGTTGGTTTCGCTGGCATCATCGACAGAGCCCATTCGCCCCATGCCGTAATAAACATATCCGCCCAGCACGATTGTCCCAGTGCCGGAATGCACGTAAACAGTGCCGGACTCAAACTGGATATTGGCAGCAATCACAGCCGTGACCCGGTCGCGGGAAAGCCAGTCGACCATCGAATCAGAAAAAGGGGAATACAACATTAAAACGCCTCCTCCAGTTCCAGCGTGTAACTGGTAAATACCCCAGGTACTCGATTACCCGCGCCCTGCTGGTTATCCTTAAGTTTGAAAATGCCGTACGGTTTCGCCACTTCGACAGCCGCGCCATCCGGTGGCGACCAGCGCAACATGGGCGCGAATGTCACAGTGGCTGTACCGGTTGATGTGCTCGTCACATCGGCGGTCACTATTTTCAGTTCGTCGTTAACGGTGATGTAGTCTCCACGTTCCAGAACCACGGCACCGGGAGTCCATCCGCTCGTCTGTAATTCTGTGCCAGTCTGGTTTGCACCATTCACCACTGGCGAACCCGCGGGAGTGCGCCCGCCCCTTCCCCAGTCATGGATTTTCACCCTGCCATATTCGCCATCCAGTTCAGCAATTAGCGAATCAAGGCGCCGTGATTTATCATCCGAAAGGTTGTTGAATGTCAGGGAACATACCCAGCGGGTACCGGGATAACGGACAGTCTGTGACGCACCATTGAAGGGGGAACGAAATGTTTTGGTGTTGCTTTCTGGTCGCCACGTCAAAGACGCCGGACAGATATCTTCCGGCCATTCAAGTGCAGCCATAAATACTCCTGGAGAAATACGCACAACGGCGGTACTGATCATTTGTCAGGGTGTTACGGGGCATTAACCCTGGTTAAAGTGTGTGGTTCAGCCCGCCAGTGGTGGGACACTGGCGCACTCAGGAAAAGAGGGATGGCTGATTACCTCTTGATAAGGAAATAAGATGAAGTTTTACTTGTCTAAAGTGCAACTACTACACATTGGAATGCCAGGTGATTACGAGCCAGAAGCCGGCACTCCAAATGTCAGAGTTACCGTTTATGGTGAGCACGAAGAAAGCATCACCCATCATATGTTCATTAAGGATGCGAAGAATCGCACTCTCGTAGATATTGAAAAAGAAGTAAATCAGTACCTCAATGGATTATATTCCGCCTCAGCCAAGTAATCGGCGTAGCGGTCCACGAGAAATAAAGTCTTGATGTATTTGTTCCATAGCCGCCTCCGCACCAGTAGTTGCGGCTATCTCCATTGCCTGGCGTAATTTATCTGGTTCACTTACAGGGGCACTAAAACGGTTAATAACAATAACCCCTCCCTCTTTAAGATGAACAGTAATGCCGCCATCCGCCAATGTAACTTTGTCGTCCCGTTCCTGAAGTCCCTTATCATTAACTTTCAGTTGTTGACGAACAGAAACACTGAGTTCATCAATCGCGCAGTTAATCTCATTGATTGCCTGCCGCGTATGCAAAAGCGACATTTCCAATTCTTCAACACGTTTCTCTAAAGTCATAACTGTCTCCTGCCTTTCGGCTAATTAAATTAAGGATGCAGACCATCACACGCCTAACAAACGACGTGCCTGGCCTCGATTGGAAAAGTCCTGCAGCAAATCCTGACGCGCCTGCTTGGCACCATCGTTCGCCCCCTGACGGGCTGCTTCCTGCATTGCCTGTTTCAGTGCTGCATCACCATTACCGGATATGGTGAAATGCTGGGTGATGTGCTGAGTTATGCCATTTCCGGATGCTGGAGTCTGTGAACCAACCACACGCACTCCTAACGATCCATCAGCGGAGCGGGTTAACGGCATGATAGCTTCCGGCCCAGCTTCCCCCATCAAACCTGCGCCTTTGGCGAAGGCAAAATAGGTAGGCGAACTGACGATGCTGTTACTGTAAGCGCTGAGGCTTGCAGAAGCATAGGCGCCACCTTTTGCGTTGAGCTGAAGTCCTGATGCTGCTGAGTTGTAAGCGCCGGACGGCGTGGAACCACCTGCCGCCCCGCCAAACAGCCCACTGAGGAATCCACTACCACCCATAGATGACTGCAGAGAATTAACGATTATCGCATTGAGGATAATTTTCTGCATAGACTGAAGAACCGAACTGGCCCAGTCTTCCCAGTCAACCTTATTACCGGAAAGCGCTTCAGAAATATTCCCCACCAGCCCAGACATGGTATTGTTCACCAGGTCTGCTGACTGTGAGGCGTAATCGGAAGCAGTATCTACCCAGTTAGCAAAGCCCTCCCGCATCCCAGCAGCCCAGTCACTTCTTTGGGCATCAGACGCAGCGTAGAAACCCTCCTGATCGCGTAAGCGTTCATCGAGATAACGTTTATTCAGTGCCAGCTCCTGGCGATACAGTTCCTCAGAGATATCACCGGACTGATACTGGCGCTGAAGGTCAACGTTTTTCTGCTGAAATTCCTCCCTGATACGCAGCATTTCCTGCATACGCTCACGCGTACGGCTCCCCTGCCCGTATCCAGTGAGCTCAGCTTGATTTGATGCACGCGAGCTGGCGTTGGCATCAGCAAGGTTTGCTTCATATGCTGCCAGTTGCTCACGAATTTTCTGCTGATCAATAAGCGCGGCATTCTGCAAAAGGGTCTGTTTCTGGGACTCTGTCAGCGTCGCCAGTTCGCCCTGGCTAACCTGGTATTTCAGTTTTGCCAGTTCGGTATTTTGACCAGCCAGAGCAATCTGCTCTTTTTGCTGCTTGATAAGGCGCTTATACACATCCTCGGTTTTCTCGCCTTCGGTTTTACCGCCCTTCGCCTTAGGTTTGTTGGCCTCATTATTCCGCCATTCAGCAAGGCCGTTATTAATCAACTCCTGACGGCCTGTCTGGAATTGCGGGTCACTGGTTAACCCCAGGTCATCGGCTGCATAACTCAGACGCAGGCGCTCTTTTGCTTCACCCTTCAGGCGTGACAACTCCAGATCCCGGCGGCTCTTTTCGAGGGCATCGGTTTGCTTTTTGTCGAGATCGGCCTGCGGAAGTCTGAGCGGGACGTTAGCCAGCCCCTGGCGCGCCATAAGGAGCTGGTTACCCAGGCCGAGTAATCGATTAAGTTCATCGTGCTGCCAATTCATCAACAGAAGTGATTGATAAGCCCGGTTCTGATTCGCTGCCTCCTCCCGAATTAGCGTCACACGCCGATGCTCAAGACCTTCAAGAACCTGTTGGATAGAGGCAGATTTCTCCTGCATCTGGGCAAGCCTTTCCTGCTCAACAGATAACTGTTCAGTGACTGTAGTCAGTCCACGGGTCACGGTATCCAAAGATGTCAGGTGGTTAATCATGAAACCACCGCTGGTCGTTGGACCGGGATTACTGATCACTGACTGATAACCAGCCATCTGCTCTTTCAGATTTTCTATCTTGCTCTTTTGTTCATCTATCAGCCTGTTCTGCTCATTCAATGCTGCGCGCGTTTTCTCAGCATTGTCTGAAGCTTCAGGCAAAGACATTGCCTTCGACTTTTTACTGACTTCATCAATCGTGGTGGCGTATTCCTGCGCCGAACGACGGGCCTGCTCCTGATTTTGATAGACTGCATACCAGGCACCAGCACCCAACATGACCAAACCCGGTATTCCGCCGATGAGACCAAGTGCACCACTCATCAGGCGAGTACCAACTGATGTTACATTGTTGAGATTTCGCTGGGTGGAGACGCGATTTGCCAGATTCCTGTCTCTGGCTGCCTCCGCAGAAGCCAGCCGTCTTTCAGCAATAGCCTGAGCGTCGGCATTTTTTGCAGCCACCAGCCCTGCCTGCGCACGCTCAAGCGCAGTTCTGGCCCTGACTTTTTCTGTGGCGGAGCCACTTGCAAGAGCAGTGGTCAGCCTGGCTTGAGCTGCTGTGACTTTGGCTTCCGCTGCCGCAATTTTTTCTTGCTGAGCGGCCTGAACATCTGCACTTCGCGATCTTTGAACAGCTTGCTGGGCTCGATAAACTTCTGCCCTTGAAGCTGCAACAGCAGACTGAGCCGCTTTATCCTGCGCGACAGCAAGGGCAACCTCTGATTTCGCAGCTGAAATTAGCGCACCTGTTGCGCTACTGGCGCTGGTTACAACTCCGCTGAGGTATCTTGCCAACCCAACACCAACAAGCGCCCCAGCGACTGTTGTAATTGTTGACATATTGTCAGCAACGTCATTCAGAGCGCCGCTCACTGCTGATGAAGTAAAAGAATCAAGCGTCTGGGCAACATTATCCAATCCGCCAGACAACGCATCAGTAGCACCGGTTGCCTGGTTTACACCGCCCACCCAGGCCATGAATGAGTTAGTTACTTTTTGAAGGGATCCGGAAACCGTTTGTGGCATGCTGGCAAATTCGCCCTGCAATGCTCCTAACTGGCTCATTAAAGCTGGGACAACCTTATCGATCGTAAGCTGTCCCTGGTCAGCCATGCTCTTGAGGTCTTTACGGGCTACACCCATTCCCGCAGCCAGAGCGCGGATTACCCGATCACCGGCTTCGTTAACGGCATTAAATTCTTCACCACGAAGAACGCCTTGTGCGAGCGCCTGGCTGAACTGAGTAATAACAGAGCTCGCCTCCTGAGTGTTAGCCCCGGAAAGTTTGAGGCCGGTAGAGACAGCTTCGGTAATTTTCAGAACTTCGTCAGAGCTATAACCGTACTCGCGCATTGAGGCTGCTGCACGGGAAAAAAGGTTTGCGTTATCTGAAAATGCCGTGCCGGTTCTTTGGCTGATTTCCATTAACTGACGCTGTGAAGCGGCAAAATCATCAGCAGAAGATGATGCCTGTTTAAGACGAGCGTTTACGGAGTTCCACTCATCAGCAATCTGCACAATTTTACCCGTTGCAAAAGCTGCCGTAGCTGCGGCAGCAGCCCTTCCAGCAGATGCAAATCCGGCAGTCAAATCAGAGAGCGCCCTTTCGCTCTCTCTGGCAGCAGCAGCGGCCTGCCGACCGCCATTCTGCATGGTGCGGTAATAATCCTGGCCCATTCGTGAGGCGCGGGAAATTTCCGTCTGGAAAGATTGAGAATTGGCGGAAATTTTGATTATTAATTCGCGTAAGGTTGCCATTTATCCAAACTCCAGACGTAAAAAAACCGCCGAAGCGGTTTTATTTTTATTGTTTCCAGACCTTTTGCCTGGCTTCTTCAAGGTATTCTTCATCGGTTTTAGCCGGAGGTGATTCGGCCATCAAATCACTGCCACAATGTTTACATTTAATGGCTGCGTTTTTGATTATTTCCGCACAGAACGGACACTTTTTCATACCCTCATTTTCAATTAAGTCTTTTTCTTCAGCTGCAACATCTTTCTTAATTACCAGCGAGTGTACAAAGGCAATAATAAACAGCAATGCACCATAAACCCACCAAGCAAAGAAAGAGCGGCCTTTGCTTTGAGCTATTAAGGCTGGAACTAAGCCTATTACAATTGAAACAAGTAAAATTTCCATTTTCTATCCCCAGAATTATTAGTGGCTAAAATCCTAATGTTTTCTGGGTAAAAAGTCACTGAGTTGCAGCTGTAAGTGCAGCCTCAAGCCCTGCAAACGGGTCCTTCGGTGCTGATTGCTCATCACCACCCCAGCGCAGGATCGCATCGTCCAGCGGTACTTTTGCCCCCTGCGAGCCGTAGATGGCAGAGACGAGCTGGGCTGCCTGAATGTCACCACGGATATCGCCAACCGGACTTTGCCTGTCGTACTCAATCCACATCAGAAGCTCGCTTGCCGTCATATTCTGCCGAAGCTCTGAGAGCGTGCGCCCCATCCGGAGCGCAAGCGACATCAGAAACTTTACGCCGGGGGTTGAGACTTTTCCCGCGCTTCGTCCGCATTGTTGATCAGGTCAAGCGCCTGTTTGAGCAGGCGTGAATGGACGGGGCCGTAGATTTCACGCACCTGCTCTTCTTCATCTACGCTGAATACCGGTTGCTTATCGGTGTCACACAGAACGTCAATGAAGAGCACAACGTCAGCGCAAAGATTACGGTGTGCCTTTTCTGATACTGACACATTTTCATCATCAGCACCCGCTTTCACCACTTCCTGCCAGCGCAGCCAGGCTTCACCTGACGGCTCACGGAGAACCACTTTGACGCCTTCCCACTCAGGAACGGCGACCGTCTTATGACGAAATCCCGACATCTTAGCCAGGGCGAGATTTTTAATATTCTTCATGAGACCTCTCAGGAGCCAGACTCGATGTTTTCAGGCTTACCTTTCAGGCGCAGGGAGAACGTTGCCGCCACTACGCCGTTGGTACCGGAAGACCAGGTGTGCTGGCGGATTTCAGCCAGGAACTTAAAGCCTTTGCCGGACGGGAAAATGACCTGGAAAGCGTAGGTCGTATCGTTGTCATACGCATCACGCAAGGCGTCCTGCGCCGGATTCTTGTAGAAGTTGCCGGACAGAGAGATTTCTGACGGAGAAGGCAGGCCGTTGATGTTCTCCTGCTCGGTAGAGCAAAGTGTTGTTACGTCGATATCCTGCTTCTGACCACCGGTGAACTGAATTTCTTTGATGGTGCAACTCAGATCGAGGAAGGTTGCGGTATCCATCGTTTCTTTGGTGGCTGGCAGGGAGGAAATAAGGATCTTCGTCAGCTGCGATTTTTCATAAAGTGCAGACATAGCTGTCTCCTGGAAAAAGAAAACCCGCCATCAGGCGGGTTCGTTGGGTGAATTAATCGTCAGGTGGTAACTTTAAAATCCAGGGTGGCACGGTAGAGCCGATAATCCGGCTCGTACCCGGGGATTTTTACCACCTCTGTAGGGTTTAACGGCTCAAGCGAAGCGAGCGCCAAATCTCTCAGGGATCGTGATTCAGCGATCGAAGTGGAATACACATCGACCTGAACGGAAACCCTGCTCTCTGCCTGGCCACACAGCACGTCAGCGGAAACATCATCGACGATGGAAAAGATAATCCAGGGTGGAGAGACAGAAGGTTTCCCGTCACTACCTAATGGCGCAACATAGGGATATACCCGTCCTTCTGCCAGGGGAGAAAGCAAGGCGTAGATATTATCTTCATTCACTTGCTCAATACCTCATCAATAGCCTGATTCATCCTGGCAATGGCGACGCTGGCGGCCTCTTCCTCGCGCGTATCGTAAGCGGGTCGCACAAAAGGATGCGCAGGCATGTTCGCAGTGCCAAGCTCCACAAAGCGCCAGTAAAAGGCGTTTCTCGGGTTATTCGCCTTCATCGTGTTATCGCTGTTGCCGGTGCGCGGGTTAACGCCACGAATATGGACGCCGGAAGAAATCTCCCCGCGGCGGCGGCTTTTTTGGGTCACCACCACCACGTTTTTTTTCAGTTTTCCGGTGCGTACCGGTGCACGTGCGATCACTTCTTCCTTAAGCACTTCCGCACCGGCGCGCGTGGCATCACGAAGAACCTTATTGTTTTCAGCGCGGCTAAGCGCCTCCAGATCCTTTGCGATGTCATTCAGGCCGGAAAAATCGAGGCTCGTCTCAATCATTTTTCGATCCCCTGCTTACAAAGAATTTCGAGCTGAATGCCGCGAGAATCAGGTATCGGCGGACCAATGATATTTAAAATGACACCCTTGAACGGGCCAGTCACAACCCTGAGTCTTGACGCAGCAGTTATATCGTTACGAAATCGAGTCCATACCCTGATAGTGGCTACAGCCGTTTCTGCACCTGCCGCTACAAGCTCACGCCCGCTGATACCTTTAACTTCTGCCCATGTAGTCGCGCCGTCATGCCATGTTTCAACAGGCTGACCAGAAGGGTCTCTGGATGTTGTGATGTTCTGAATTACCACCCTGTCTCTCAGTCTTCCGGCCTGCATACCCCCTCCTACAATCCATAAATACGGTATGGCTGCAATAGCGCTTCCACAGCAAAAGGTACGGCTGAAGTTATGTTCCCGATGTTTACCGCTTCCCTGTTTGCATACCAGTGACCGATAAGCAGTAGCATGGCTGCCTTCACATCATCATTGAGCAGTATCGGGTCCGGGTCGTCAGCGTAGCCAGGGCTGCTTTCCTTTTCATAGAGCGTTCGGCGTGTCCATGTCTGGACGTACCGGGCCGCCGCACCTGTGTAAATCTCCAGCAGAGCATCATCACCCGTAAAGTCGGTATCAATACGGCAATGCTGTTTCACCACATTCTGATCAAGCATTTGTTTGCCCCGAAAAAAAGCGGCCCGAAGGCCGCAATAGTTATCAGCTACCCGCGCCGGTGCTGAATGAACCGTAAACGAACGCCTCAGGGCGTTTCACAGCCAGCGCCAGACGTTCTTCGCAGCGAATGGAGATCATGTTTTTCTCGAAGTCGTCGGCGTTTTCGGTGGAGATAACCACGTTGGCATCTTCACGATCGAACAGTTGAGCTGCGGCATTGAATGCGCCTGTCAGGAATTTGCCCTGGAAAGCTGCTGCCTCAGTTGCTACCACCGGAAGCCCCCAAAGCGTAGGGCCAGTCAGAGATGCCGGGTTAGCCAGGATATAGCGGCCCAGACTGTCTTTCGTGAGCTCAATTTTCGCCCAGTCGATGAAGTGCAGAACGTGGCCAGATGCAGGGAAACGAGCCAGTTGAGCCTGAAGCATTGCCAGGCGCAGATCATCAATCCCGTTCTGGCTCTCAACAGAAAATGCCGGGTCGAATGCTGAGGCCTGAGGAACGATGCCGTGCAGGTGCACACCAGTTCCGTCGCCGAACAAGATTTCCTGTTCCTCAACATATTTCAGGCCGTAACGCATCTCAGCGTCAACCGTAGACTGGAGTTGAGCGAAATCGTCAAGGATCTGCTTGGATGCCTTAAACATGTGCGCGATGGTTGTCACCGGCGTGATTTTAGTTGCGAATTCAATATCGCTGTAAGGTTTGGCAGTCCCCTCTGCAACGACTTTCGCTGCATTGGTAAAGCCCGTTTGCTGCACCCAGAAAATAGCCGGTGAAGATGTGCGGCCAGGCGCAATCAGATCACGAATGAAGAGACGCTGTTTTGGTGCAGTGTCGATGCCAGGCAGTCGCTGTGGTTCAACCACGCCATCTGCAACATCTGTAGAAAGCAAGGCCGCGTGAACTGGGACGCTTACGCGCTTATTGCCTTCAACGCTCGCGGCAAAGGCCTTCAGCGCCTCGCTATTAATCACCACCTGTCCAACAGTTTCGGTAACTTTAGCAGCGTTGTTCAATGGCATTTGGGCAACATGCTGTTCCAGCTCACCAAGGCTGGCCTTAAGGGTTTTTTCAGCTTCCTTAAGAGCGTTGAGCTCTGTCGCCATTTTATCTACAACATCTTTGGTCTGAGCTGAGAGCTGACCATTCTTTTTCGCTTCGGTCAGTGCCTCTTCTGCTTTCGCGTTGAATTTGCTGGTTGCATCTTCAATGCTGGCAGTGACTTTTTTCAGAATTTCGTTTACTTCAGACATAAATGGTCCTTATTTGACTAACGCCGCAAGAGCGTTTTCAAGTGAATTGAGGGTTTCAGGTTTGATATCTTCGGCAGCGCCCGGCGTACCGTCGTTGGTGGTGACAGCGCCAGGCATGCCACCGGATAAGGCTTTAATGAGTTTTCTGCGCTCAGAGCGCGGGGTGTTGGTTTTAGCCAGCAGCGCATCAAGTTTGCGAAGCGCGGCCGCAGGTGATTCATCGCCATCACTGACCGCATCAGCAGAAAGCAGGCTGTCTGCCAGTCCCTTCGCCACAGCGTCACTGCCACCGATATAACTCTCGGCATCCATCAGTTTCTGAACAGATGCCATATCAAGGCCGGAACGCGCCGCGTAGATGTCTGCCATAGCGTTATCGAAGGGCTCCAGAGACTGTGCCAGTTCCGCAAAGTCATGGCGGTTACCCATCGCGTAGACCCAGCAGTTGTGGATCATCATGAAGGCACCACGACCGATCTGAATATCATCCCCGGCCATCGCAATGACCGAGGCGGCGCTGGCGGCAATACCGAGCACCTTCACCGTCACACGGCCTTCGTATTCACGCAGAAGGTTGTAGATTGCCAGGCCTTCAAACATGTCACCGCCAGGGGAGTTGATATTGACCGTGACGTCGGCGCCATTCATCGCCCGTAGCGCACCGGCGATACGTTTGGCTGTTACGCCTTCACCCCAGTAGTCCTGCCCGATCACATCAAAAACAGAAATACTGTTGTCGTCGGTGGCCGCAGCTTTGATCCCGCCGTCCCAGCGGTCCAGTGCGGACGGTAATGTTTCACAGGTAACGCGCGCGCAGGGGCGACCCGCCGGTGCTACCGGAAGTTGTTTTTTGCTCATCAGGAAAGTGCTCCTAAGCGGCCTGTTTCAGCGGAGATTGTTCAAAGGAAATGTCAGGGAATATGTGGTTATGCAGCTCTCTCAGGGCCAGAGCCTGAACAGCAGGATTGCTGCTTTCGAGATTTTTCAGTTGCGTCAGGTTGAGCTGAACGGTGTAAATGTCACCCCCTTCAATCGGTGGCATATTTTCAAGACGGCGCACGTCATTACGGGACATCCACCCATTCTGGAGCGCACTGGTATAGTACGCAGCACGGCCCGCGCTGTCGGCGCGCAGCAGTCCTTCTACGGAGAACTCCGCGAAAACCTCATCATCGCTGTCCAGCAGGCACCGTCCAATTTCCTGTTCGATGTTCACCAGCAGGGGTCGCAGGGTGTGCGTCAGGAACTGGAGGTTCATGCCCTCCAGACTGGATGCCCAGCTACTTTGCTTCGTGGTGTGACCGACCATGAAAGGCGGAACGCGAAACCAGCGGCAGATCTCCTCAATGCTAAAGGCGCGGCTTTCGAGCATCTGAGCATCTTCCGGGTTCATGGTTACGCCCTGGTACGTCAAGCCTCCCTCAAGCACCATGATTTTCCCGGCGTTTTTTGAGCCTGTAAACGCCGCCATGTAACCGCGAAGTTTTTCACGTTGAGTATCATCCAGAGCTTTATCAGAAGAGAGAAACCCTGAACTTTGCAGGCCCTGTTCGAATATCTTCGCCGCGGACTCTTCAACCGCCATTGCAGAACCGATCACATCCCGGCCTGTTTTCATCGGCATCATGCCGCAAACACCGTCAAGACCGAACCCGCGAATGTGCATGATGTTTTTGACGGGAATGACGCGCTCGTTACCGTTTTCAGTGTATTTGTATTCCAGCGCCCCGGTCGTGAGACGTTTAACCACCATGTTCTGCGGCAGCAAAGGCACCAGCGAAACCAGGCGGTTTGCGATGAATTTCTTCTCAATGAAGGCGTTCCCGCGCAGGCAAATACTGGCGACCACCATCAACATAAAGCGTGATGGTGTCATTTCTGAATTGGGTCGGCGGCACAGTATCGAATAGGCCGGATGATCGGTTGCCGCTTTACGCGAACCGTCAGGCTGTCGAACGTATATTTTCAGCGGAAGTGTTGAAATAGACTCGCTTAACAGCCTTACGCATGCCCATACAGCCGATAGCTGGATGGCCTTATCGGCCGTTACCACCTTTCCGCTGCTGCTGGTACCAAACCATTCCTCCCAGAACGTGCCGGTAGTCAGGCTGATAGGCACACCAAGCCAGTTAAGCAGAGCACTTTTAACCCTGCCTGGCCGTTTGTTTTTTTTCATCAGAAACCTACCATGATGGGATTATTGAAGAATCCGGAGAGATCCTGCTGGTCGTTGCCACCGTTAACCAGAACGCGGCTCATTGCTGTGAACAAGGCCGCAGGGCCATCAATCTTGGCCTCAGGTGTAGACTTATTCGGGAATATGTTCTCGTTCCGGTCCGGTTTGACGGTTACGTTGGACATCATCCAGTTCATCACCGGGTGATCGCTGTGATGGAAGCGGCCACCGTATACCAGCGCTTCGACCTCTTTCATCGCCTCAGAGAAATTGCGAACCGTCTGCGGCACTTCCACCAGCGGCAACCCTTCTTCTGCCAGCGCAAGGCTGAACTGCGTCGCACTCCACGGGTCAAAGCCGATTTCTTTCAGGCTCTCGCCAGCAACCCACAGCTGTAGCTCTTCCTTAATCTGAGCATGGTCGATTACATCCCCGTCGGTAAGGATCAGCTTGTCCATCCCGGCCCACTTACGATAGAGCTCTGCCATCTGGCGTGAACATTTCTCAAGGCGTCCTTCCGGTAGCCAGAATTTGAAATCCGCATGAACGTGGCCATCTGGCGCGCGCCAGACTTTCGCGGCCGCACAGATATCAATTTTGTTTGACAGGTCAACGCCCACCCAGGAGGGATAGGTTTTAAGTTCGTGCTGCGGGGCGATAAACTCGCATTTCTCCCATTTCATCATGTCCATCCAGGCTGACTCAGCGGTAACCCAGATATTCATGTGCTTGGTGAAAAAGTTAATTCTGGCCGAAACCTGCTCTTTCGCCTTTTTAGCCAGGCGGCGCAGGTCATCCCAGCGCTTACAGATACCCAGCCCCGGATTCGCCTTCTGCCAGACTTTTTCATCAAAGGGATCGTCACCTTCATCTAAGGTGTAGATGATGGCAAAAAACGTATCGTCTTTTACCAGCCCACGCAGCACCTTGATGGCGTAATCACGCAATTCGTAGCAGATGCCTTCTTTGTTGAAACCGGCGGTGGTGATACCGAAAAGCAGCGATTGCAGACGTGCGCCGGTTGCCGTCTCCAGAACGTCCCAGACGTCACGGGTTTTGTGAGCATGCAGCTCGTCGACGATGGCACAGTGGATGTTCAGGCCGTCAAGGTTGTTCGCATCTGATGATAAAGGCTCGAATTTGGAGGCCGTTTGCTCCTGGTAGATAGCGAGCTTGTTGAATTCGAAGATCCGCCCAAGAGTGGCTTTCGCCTTCTTGACCATATTCTTCGCGTCTTCAAAAACAATGCGTGCCTGGTCACGGGTGGTTGCAGCGGAATAAACCTCCGCACCGCCCTCGCCGTCGGCACCAGCCATATAAAGCCCCACGCCGGAGCAAAGCGTTGATTTGGCATTTTTACGGGCCACCTCAACATCTGCTGTACGGAAGCGCCGAACCATTACTGGACGACCGCTGCCGTCGTTACGCAAAACGGTTTCTCCCGTTTCCTCGTTAACCAGCGGGATCACGAAACCAAAAATATTAATCAGGATGAAAACGTGCCAGTCCATCAGCTCAATAGGCTGCCCTGCCAGTGCGCCTTTTACGTGAGGTACAAAATTATAGAAATTCAGAATGTGCTGCGCGCGCGGTTCACTGAAGAAAATACCGCGCTCTTCGCCGTGTGCCAGATCGTCAAGAAAACGCTGACAGGCAAGGCGCACATACTCACAGGCAATAATTTCCCCCGCCACTACCCTCTCGGCGTAGCGGATGCCTTCTGCAACCTTAGCCATTAATCCCTCGCATTCATAAACTCGGTCAGCGGATCAACCGCATCAGGACCTTTGGCATTAACCTTAGAACGGCTGGCTGGCGTCATGCCAAACTCACCGAGCATGGCGCGCAGACGTTTCCAGGCATCAGCTTTCATGATGGCCGCCGGGTGAGCCTTTATCAGCACATCCCCGCTCTGCGTTTCGGTCCGGTAGGTGTAGCCCTCAACTTCAAGCGTGTCGCAGTGATGCCGGTATTCGGTATAAGCCTCAACAAGCAGCTCAAGGGCTCTGGCGTCCAGCTGAGACATCACACCGATAGCATCAAGCTCGTCGGCCATCCGTTTAAACCAGTATTTCCCCTGCTTATCGAAATGCTTCGGCGTTGGGGGTACCCCTGAAGGGGGTTTTGGTTCGTTCTCATTGATCGGGCGCTTTGATGGGTTACCCCTCACCAAACGTAGATGGGTCGGGGTTTTCGGTGGTCCAGACATAATCGAAAACTCCTATTAATCATCGAATGGGGGACCCCTAAAAAAAGTTTTCTAACCTGCGGCGATGTGAAAAGAGGTTAGGCGGCGGTCCTTTGGCGCGTCTTTCCTGAACTTTCAACCCGCCCTCCCCCTTTCTCATTTCAAATGAGAACTGATGTCATTTGAGTCTCTCGACCGCTGTCTTCGCTCTGTGGCAGGGCTTGCAGAGGCTTTCGAGGTTGGACAGGTCATCGGTACCCCCATTTGCTTTGGCGATGATGTGGTCCACCGTCTCAGCGGGTGTATACCTTCCATTTCGCAGGCATTCCTGACAAAGGTGTTTATCTCTGTCGAGAACGATTGGGCGCAGCCTGTCCCACTTACTGCCATAGCCGCGCTGATGTCGGCTCTGTCCCCGCTGATGCTGCTGCCAGCCTTCGTTAAGGTGCCTGGGACAATAGCCTGAGCGGTCAGTGGTCGTGCCTGGGCAGCCACGCTTGCGGCATGCTCTTGGTATTAACGCAGGCATCAGGCTAACCTCCACGCCCGGCGGCGTTCTGATCGTGGCGATGAGTCAGGGTGACGTTCAACAGGCTCACAATCAGCATGATCCACCAGCGAGTAACACGGATAAACTACAGCGCCGCCATAGGCATCTCCAACGGCATAATCGGCAGGCTTGCTGCTGTCCCATCGAGAAAGGACTCGTTCAATATGCTGAGGAGGTACGCTATAACAAACGCCGTGTATCAGCCGCGGCAGTGTGATGTAGTCAGCCTGAGTTTTATCAGCGACTATCAGTCGTTCAGCTATTTGCATTTGATATTGAGGTGGTCGACCAGTACCCAGGTAAAAACTCACCAGCGATTCTGGGAAGCGATTAAGCCAGCTCGTGACTGAAGTGAAGAACAAGCCCACTGGCATCGCATCATCTTCAACAACAACTACCCGGCAGGTTTGTTCTGATGCCCATTCAAGCGCGCGTCGGTGATTCCAGTTCGCGCCGTGGTCACCTTCATCGATAAGCAGGTGTGCGCCAATACTCATGGCCAACGCTTCAGCCTGTTGCCGCCTGGCGTGATGGCCAACAACGCAGAACTTAATATCTGTCAGCATCATTATGGGTAAACACCTTATTCCGGGCTCGTCGTGCAACCTCAGCGGCTTCATGCTTGCAGTCAAAGTAACCAAGGTGATGACGGGTACCATGCTCTTTATAGTGAGCACACCATTTCTTCATATCCCGATTCCAAGTAACGCCACGAAATCCTGACGCAGAGGAGTGACGGTGCCTGTTTTCAGCGTTTTGCTTTGGTGTTGCTATTCGAAGATGTTTTGGGTTTACGCAAAGAGTGTTATGGCAGGTATGGTCAATCAAATATCCGTCTGGGATAGGTCCGTTGCAAAGTTCCCATGAAGCTCTGTGTGCAAGAATCATCTTTCCAGGCCCGCCAGCAGTAACTCCAGCTTTCAAATGCCCGTAAAATAAATACTTTCCACCGCCTATAGGACTCTTTCTCTTAGCCGCATTCCAGATCCAGCATTCATCTGGAGAAGCAACAACGACCTTTTCCCAGAATCTTTCACTGAAAGTTCTGGTCTTTTTCATATCAGCCTATTTGTGTTTAAACCAGGCGCATTCTTTGCCAATACCATCAGTCTTAAAAACTGTGTGGATGCGCGGGCCGGTGACAATGCGATCGCCAAAAGACTTAGCGACAATGCCAAAAGCGATCATATCCCCCACTGCGGCGCCAGCCTGTTCTTTCTTCCAGAAACGATAACTTTCGATCCGGTAGTAAAGACGGATGATGCCGTGAGCGAACGCCATCACATCAGCGCGGGTACCACCCAGCAGCCCAGCGTTAAGCATCACATCGTTGCGGTGCGCTTCGATAAACTCCTGATAGATGCGCTCCGGATGATTCTGCTTTGCCCAAGTGTCGGCGTAGGTCTTTGGTTCTGAACCGACATACACCTTTCCGGCTTCCATTTCTTCCCACGGCGCGCGAAGCATTTCGACATCTGTACCATCGGTACACCAGACGAACCGGTATTCAGGGTGATCTCGCAGGTGCTGCCAGATGTGCAACCAGCGACGAAAGTAGACATTCATCTTCACGTCAGGAACGCGGTATAACTCGACGTCTTCCGGGGCTGCATGCAGCTCATCCACCAGCGCTATGCGGCCACAATTCCGAAGTGATGAGGCCCATTTAGCCAGCATGCCAGGCGAGGCCGCCATTTTTGTGCCGCGCTGCGGGTCGGGCTGACTGGTGAGCAGCGTTGTGATAACCACGTCGCGCTGCTGGCGGTATTCAACATAACCAGTAAACCCGGAATCACGCCGTTCGTTATGGATCTTCACGTTACGTTCCACCAGCGCCTGTCGGTCGGGACGCGGTACCGAACGCTCTACGGATTCATGCTCATCGAGAGAATGAATCAGCTTTTCTGAACCGACCACATCACCGTAAGCCCACGTAGTCAGTCCTGCGTTATGGATGCGCAAGGCGAGATCGCTGTGCTCGTACATGCCGCGACCGTATACCGGATCGAAACCGCCAACCTTCTCGATAGCGCTGCGGTGGTAATACAGCATCACGCCGCGCTGCCCGGTGTAAGCGATGTGCTTATCATCCCGGTACAGGACCGCCATATCCTTCAGCTTATTCACCCCTGCCAGATCGAGAAACTGGTAAGCAAGGTGCGGTTCGGGTGATTCGATGTATGGCAAGTGCCAGTTATCAGCGATGGCATACGCATCGTCATCCCATAAAAAAAGATGCTCGCATCCGGCATCCATCAGGGCTGACAGGCTGGCGTTCTTTGAAGCAACAATGCCGAGTGATTCATCATGGCGACGCAGCTGCACGCCGTCAGCCACTACTGCTGCAGGTTTTGAACCATCATCGATAACAACCACCAGCGCACCGGCTGGCAGATGCTTTTGGTGCTGCTCAATGGCGCGCTTTAAAACGTCTGGCCGGTTGTGGGTAGTAATGGCTATGCCGATCCGTGACGCTGAAGCGCAGGCAGGCACAAACGGGACGCCATCAATAGTGACCTGCATAATTTCTCCATCGGGGTTATTGACGCTGGATGATTACTCGCCCGTAAAACGATTGCCGCTTTACTTCGCCGTTCTCTGCCGTCATGTAACCGCGATTATCCAGCACGGCAGCAATCACCTCGCCTTTTTCATCATCAGCAGTGAATACGTGCTTAACTTCAACGCCATCGATATAGACTTTATATCGTTCCCGAGCGAGATTAATTTTCCGCCCCGGATCGTCATCCAATACGGTGATACGCATACAACCTCCCGTCAGATTCCACGCGACCGTGCATTCCAGAGGATACCGCCTGGCTTGAGCGCATTGCGAAGAGCATCGTTCACCGCTTCGTGCATCGCCTGTTGCAAGCCAACTACTGAAGCTGTTTGCGCATCAATCTTTGCCTGGAGGGCTGCGAACAAATCGCTTTCACGCACAGCATCAATGACGGCCTGCTTCGTTTCATCGCCAAGCATAATCTTCGTCTTCGCGCTTGTTGCGACGGCGTTCTCGATTATGGATGAAGCGGCTTCATGCACCGTATAGCGATCAGCCATAAACTCAACGTTGCTCTGGCCATCGTCAACATCGAGTGCCATGCCAGCTTCGTGCTGCTTACCCTTGTCGGTGACGCTCACGTTCAATTTCACGTTATAACCCGTAGACAATACGCCATCACCGATCAGCGCCTTATGGATGTAGGCTTGCCCTGATTTATCGACAAACCAGCCCCATTTAAAGTCTTCAATTGGGCAGTAGCTATTGATGCCGTCTCTTGGCTCATCTATAGGGCAGCCGATATAACCACCAGCGGGAACACCAAAGCGAGTATTTGCCAGATGCTTAATGGCAAACTCCTGCCCTTCAGCAGTCAGGAACGTGAAGAAGTTTTTCTCATGATATTTTGTAGCGGTATGGCGACTTTCAGCAAACCCCAGTTCTCGAAGCTCAGCTGCGCCAGATTTAGATGGCAGATCTCCGCCAGTCAACGCACCACGAAAAAACAGTGCATAAAGAACATCCGTCGCAGCGCCGGACAACGTAATGATTTTCTGACCCATGATTTATTTCCTTTTAGAAAGCAGCTCTGTCACTGGTTCCGTGATTTTCGTGATATTGCAACTGCATTTCGGCAGCCTTTCTTGCTTTTACTGCTTCACTGAAATCATCGAAGTAACCAATATGCTTTACCTTTCCAGAGTCGTTTATCTTTGCTCTCCACTTTCTGCGTGCTTTATACCAGCCGACCCCGGGGACACCTGTTTTATTTGTGGAGTAAAGGCGTAAATTCTTGTTATTTACTGCCGCAGTTACTGATCGCAAGTTGTGTATGCGGTTATCACTCCTATCGCCTGAAATGTGGTCAATCTCATGCTCAGGCCAATAGCCATAATGTAACGCCCAGGCGACACGGTGAGATTTATATGTCCGACCATCTATCCCGATCCGCAAATACCCATCATCAGAAAGCGAGCCTGCTATCTTTCCGGCAAAATTGGCATTAGTTGCCCGCCAGGAATTATCTGTCTTGAAATGAGATTTGGGTCGCTGCCTCCAGCGGATGACGCCAGACTCTGGTGTGTATTCCAGCGCTTCTTTCAGATATTCGATAGAAATATCATTCATCGGAGCTACCTTTTAGTGATGAACCTTGTCGCACAGGAGATCCGGCCCTCAGAAGGCTCCGACGCCAGCCGGTTCCTCAAGGGTCATCCTGAAAGGTTCTGAGTAGAATGTGCGCGTGCGATGCGCAGAGATGTTATTACCAGGAACTTTCGTATGTGATATTCGTCAGCTCATCTGACAATTCGCTAATGGAGTAAGCGATAGCCATCTTCTGTTCCCTGTTGAACGAAGACCATAGATGACGCAAAGATTCGCTAAGATGATATTGCCAGTGCCCGTCACCGCTTAGATCTTCCCAGCCATCAGGCAGAAGACAGAGCCCACGACCATAAAGCTCCTCTTCCGGGGTAAGGGGGGGGCGAGCGGCTGCCGTATTTACTGAGCCATCACCCCAATTGCCGACAACTATTTTCCCGCCACCAGCCATATTGACTGTCATCCCAACCTCACTGATCTCAATTGTTCCGCCCATGGGTTACCTCTCTGTATACTGGTGTAGAGTGCTCATCTGCCCACGAGCACTGGCACAATCAACAAAGGAATGATTTATGAATAAGAAAATTTTCGATGAAATGGTTCTGCTTAATGAGCAAACATGGGAAAGGCTATCTTCGATAATGCAAAGCGAAGACGACATAGGTGTCGTCTTGCGCCTTCACCTGGTAACCGAGAAAATTATTGAAGCGTGGTGCTGTGCGGCATCAAACAACGTTAATTTTTTTGATGGTTTCGGCGAAAACTTAACTATGTCATACGCGGCAAAACTCAAGCTCGCTACAAATTTTGGTTTGAATGAGTTTTCCTACCAGGAGCTTAAAGTCGTAAACAAAATCAGAAATGCACGCTCACATCAAATTGATAATTCAGAAATTACCAATGAAGAGATAAATAAATTAATCACACTCATAAGCAAGGGCGATCAAAGAGAGCTAATTGAAAACCCCAAATTTGGCATCCTGATTGGTGACAAAGGAATACATCTCAATGACGAAGGGATTTCAAATCGTGAAAAGTTCATTGCCTCTATAGCTGCGGTAATTCTCAGGATTGCCAAGCAAGTTAACGACGGCGATAAATTTATAAAATTACTCTAACCGTCCATTTTACAGCAGGCATTCATTGAGTGCCTGCTGTAATGCCTAGTCTTCCAGTTGCAATACGCCGTGCTCTTCTGAACCTGAATAGGCGACCAGACCCGTGTATTCCGGGATAACCTCGCCATCATCGGCTTCAAAAGCCGGAATTGTTGCGTGGGCGATCGTATACGCCGCTTGACCTTCTGATTCTGCAAACTCAGCGAGCGATTTAATTTGTTCAGCTGTAAGCACTATCGGAGTCATTTTTTATCCTCAGTCCATATAGAAATCGTCATTAAGTCGACGACGGTTAGCGCTGCTGGCGTTGTGCGGGCAGGCGTTAGAATTGTGACCGTTGGCGCCGCAGTAGCTACAGCGCAGATTCACCCGGCGAGCGTTGCCGCTCCATGTATGCGGGCAAATCTCACGGGTGTGTAAACCCGAACCGCAGAAGGTGCATCGCGTATAACTCATGGGCTCACCTTCTGGCAGTTTTTCTGCCACGCTTTGTTATGCGCCAGGATGTCTTTCTTCGTCTGGCGGTCCATAACGTCAATGTCATGATCGGTCAGGTAGATTGGCTTTACCCAATCACAGGCGGTATCAACCACCACCGGGACGCTTCCACGTGTCACGCAGCTCGCGATCAACATCGTCATCAGGCATATGGTTAACAGTCTGCTGTACATTGCTGGCCTCTTTCGTTGTCTCTAACCGGCGTTCTGCTGCTGCGACTGTGGCCGCTGCGTTTTCTTCGGTGCGCTGCTTATCTGCTTTCGCTTCAGCTTTGCTGGCGCCGCGTAGATGGCCCAGGCCAAAAGCCCCAGCAATAGCAGCAAATACTGCTACAACGAGTCCGGTGATCATCTCAAGCGTCATATAACCACCCGTTCCTTTACCCAGCCATAAACAAATGTCTCGTTCGCGCTGCGCTGTTCTGCCAGCTCAAGATAACGCTGGCCCTGGCTACAGTTCAGTGCGCGAAGCAATACGATTTCCCCTTCGCCGCCTCGTTTCTCCAGGAAGGACTTTAGCGCGCTGATGCTACGTGGGCCGATCTGCCCGTCGGCGATCAGATCCGGATAGAGCTGCTGCTGGTTATTGAAAACGTTCAGCCAGCGCTGGAACCATTTAACCTGCACCGATGGCCCCATGTTCACACCGGTATCGCAAAGTTCGGCGGCAATAGAAGGGGATACTTCTGCCACCTGGTCAAAGCGCGGTCCATACCAGTAATCAGACTCAAGGATCGCCAGAGCCTGGTCACGTGTAAGGTTTCGCATATCACCGGTATAACCATGCGCTCGGGCAGTTGCCTGAGTAATTCCCCAGTTCGTTGGTCCGCCCTTATCATTCGGGTGATCAACATAACCGCCCTCTTTGCCGAGGATGGTGTTAAAGATATCGTCTTTGGTCATGGCTATTCCGTAATGACGACCTTCGCCAGGTTCCCGCGAGCCAGCCACACCGCCATGCAGATGACGGAGTTAAGCAGCAGATCGCCGAGGTTAACCTGTACGTAGTGGCCGAGCAGAATGTTGAAGGCGTTGAATCCGGCGGCAAGGATGACCAGATAGGCCAGTACCGCGACACTCAGGCGATGACGCTTTCCCTCCTTCCGGAAAAACATCAGCCTGACCATGATTAACAGGCAAACTATGGCGTTTGCATCCATAAGAAGAAGCTGCCATGTCATTTATCTTCCTCCCCCAGCCCCGGCATCTTCCCGCTTTTGGATTTGCGGAGAATACGCAGCAGGACTGCCACGGAAATGGAAGCAGTGACAATTGCACCGACAGCTGGCGATACCTCAATGCTGGCCGGTGGCTTCATCAGGCTTAACGGCGTGTTGATGATTCCGGCCATGATTTTCGCCATGGGTACGGAGAAGAACACACCACTGATAAACGATATCAGCGCAAAGATAGCCTGCTTCCAGAGTTGATGGGGATCTGAGGTCAGAACGTATAGCGCAGTTCCGGCGAGTGATCCGAGCATCACTGCTGGAGTCGCCTCCGGAAACAGCGTGGCAAAGGTTACACCGACTGATGACGATGTAAGACCAACGCCTACGATAGTGAAGGTCTCAGACATATTTATTCCGTGTGTAGTTGGTTCAGGCCCTCGGGACGATTTAACAAGTAGGCGTGTCGATGATGGTTCCCGGAGCCTGAAAATAAAAAAGCCAGCGACAGGCTGGCAATGTGAGGGTAAGGCAATGCCGGCTCTCTGGCCGAAGGGTCCCAGGTAGTGGGTTCTGTGTGTGGCGATCGGACTCGAACCGATACTCGGGACCGGCATCAGCATCATGCCTAACCCGCTGGAGTGATCCAGTTGATGCGTTACTCTACCCATTCAACCCGCAAGCGGTAATTGAGTTACACCACAACGGAAAGGGCGCTCGGTGCATTTAAGCCAAGCCCCATAAGGGAGAGCGCCCTTTCCTGTTGTACGCTGCGTTTCGTGGAGCAGACGCCGCCGGAATTGCACCGGCAGAATCATCACATGGTATATGGCTCGCCTGGCTGGATTCGAACCAGCGACCAACCGCTTAGAAGGCGGTTGCTCTTTCCTCTGAGCTACAGGCAAATTGGTGCCGGGCAAAGGAATCGAACCTCTGACGCGCAGCTTACAAGGCTGCCGTTCTGCCACTGAACTAGACCGGCGAATTTGGAGCATCTGGCGGGGATCGAACCCGCATCTTCTGGTTGGAAGCCAGACGTAATTCCCAAACTACGACAGATGCAGAATTGGCGGGACAGGAATGATTCGAACCTTCGACCATTCGGTTAACAGCCGAACGCACAACCGCTGTGCTTCTGACCCTGAAATAAAAAACCCGCAACGTGGCGGGCTTTTCGAAGTTAATTATCTACAGGCGTTATACTCCATAATCAGAAGCATACAGGACAGTTGTATGCAAAGTCAACACTAACGTGCAAAAAAGTGTCGCCATTTGCTCCGATCATATTAATAAGTTGTTGCCTTCTCAAATTCTACTGCCGCGTGACGCTCCCCCTGGCGCAGCGTGTCCACCAGCATTTCATAAAAGGGTTTCCAGTTGCGTGACCATGAGGACTGATGGAGCTCCGGGAGACGCTTCAGAATGGCACGGTGTACCGTCGCCGAGGAGATGGCAGAGAAGCCATTACCAGAGCAACGTTCACACGTTTTGAAAACCGGTGCGCCACGTTCTTTGGTCGCTTTGCGATCCAGCACTTCACCTTTACCGCCGCATCTGCACCGCGCAAGGATCACTTTCTTTCCTCCGCATGTTCCGCAAACCCTATTCACCAGCTCATTTTTAATCTTCGGGGCAACTACTTCAGCACCGTCGGCGTCGAAAATACCAGGATGTTTAACCACATCCTCATTCCTGGAGATAAACCCGGTACCACTGCAACTGTGACACGTCACGCTGGTAGCCGCTGAACGTGAGTAATCAGCAAAGGCAAATTGTGCCAACATCTGCATACACCATCCGAACTGGCCACCAGCTGCTTTGCGAACATTCTTCGGTGCGACATCCATCGCATATCGCGCCAGCGCCTGAACTGCGAGCTGTTCATCCGTTTTGCTGATTCCCGCTTTACCGAAGAACGCCGCCAGGCCGAAGCGCGCACGGCTGCTGGTGGTGCCAATCGCCGCCATAACATCAGTGCCGGTGAGGCGATCCGGAGAGGTTCCTTTCACGTCGTCGCTGATGTGCATACCCTGAGGGCTAAAGTGTTTTAGTGATGCTTCAAGTTCCATATCTCAAACCCTCGTTACGTTGCTGGCTTCCCACTCGAGATCAAGCTCGCTTTGCGGCTTACCGACCAGGTAGTTAAATGGTTTTTTCTCGCCTTCCAGGAACTGGTGAGAGCGAGAGTCGAAATTAGCTCCGATGTCACCGATCCACCCTTCGCCTTCTCGTTGCTTCAACAAACGAATCATTGAGGCGGGGAGATTGATCGCGGCCTGTTCGTCTTTGTCGAGGCTCTCATAACCCATACGATCCGCTTTTCTCTGCGCCAGCTCACGGGGAATGTTGCGCCAGACGGCCATAACGTTGTCGGGCATGTCGGTTAAGGCGCCAGTGCCTTTTACGTCCATCTTTCCTGTTGGAGCGGAGTCGTTTGTTTTTCTGGCGTGGGTAACCAGCAGGACGTGACAGTTATGCTCGTTCTTGAAGTCGCACAGCGTATCGATGAAGTCCTTCTGACCTGTGTAGTCTTCTTCGTCTAAGCCACATTTAGCCAGGTTATCTATGACGAACAGCTCAATGCCATAGCGACGCCGGGCATAGGCAAAAATCTCAAGAAGCCGGTCTGCTTTGGCAGTTCCGGTAAGTTTGAATACCCAAAGGCGGTCAGAAAACCATTCGTTGGTCATAATGATTTCTTCACGTTTCGGTGAGGAAGTGCAGATGGTTTGCCGCGTGAGTCGGGCAAGCATTTTGCCTGGTTTAAGCTCCAGAGAAGCAATACACGTCCTGACGCCCTGACTCATCGCATCAATCGCGATATGTCCAACGAGCTCTGTTTTTCCATGCCCATTAACGCCATTAACGAGGGTCAGTTCACCGGCACGGAACTTAAAGTTGTTGTTCAGCGAAGCCCATGGGCTTGTAAACAGACCGGTATCCCGATGTTCGAATGCCTCGATAGTTTCCTGAAGCAAGTCCCCTGCTGAGCAAAGCTCATCGGGATCGAAGAATTTGGCGCGCTCCATGTATTCCAGAATGGAGTCGCTGTCCATGCCGTTCATCAGGCAATCGTTGATATCTTTGTGGGGAAGTTCAACCATGCGGCAACGATGTTCCCCAAGACGTCTGGCGATTTCTTTTGCAGCTTCACGGCCTACATTGTCGTTGTCCAGGCACAGCCAAATTTCCTGGAAGCGATCGAGGTTATGGTATTCATATTCAATCCACTGCTGTTTGGCCCCTTTGCCACCGCCAAAGGGAACAGACAGGGCATCATAGCCAAGCTGCGTAAAGGTCATGCAATCAATCTCACCTTCGCACAGAACTACCAGGCGGGTGTTTTTATCCAGAGCCTGCCAGCCAAACAGACATGGTTCGCAATCAGCTTCAGCCATAATCAGTTTTTTGCCGTTTGGCCTTTCGGTTCCAATACGTTTTACCTGTAGCAGTTCACCATTCCGGATGTACGGGAATGCCACTGCTGGTACCTCGCGGCTTTCGTCGTGATACCAGACCACCGCGTCTGTTACCTTAAAGCGATCGGCTGTTTCACGGGTAATTCCACGTGAAGCAAGGTAGTCATAGCATTTGCTGGCCGATTTAACGCCCTTTTTCGTCGGACGAGAGAACAGTTTTTTCTTCGCTTCGAAGTGGTGGTCGTCATCTTTCAGGCCAAGAAACTCTTTCGCCTCTCGCATTGCATCATGCAGCTGGCAGTTACGAACCAACACCCAGAGATCCAGCAGGTCACCGCTGTCACCGCTGGCAAAGTCAGCCCATGATTTTTTACCGCCGATATTGACCTTGAGGCTTTTGCCTGAGTCACCGTTCGTATTGCCAGCACACCACTCCTTCCCCTCCAGATGTCCTTTCGGAAGGAGAAACTTAGCGACGCGTTCAGCGTTATCCCATAGTTTTTCTGATAGTTCAGCTGGGCTCATAACTCACAAACTCCGTAAATCGAATTTAACAAAAAACCATCTCACAAATCCCTCGCACAGAACGCCGTGGTTATATCCGGCCACCAGCACACGCTTGAGGAGTATTTTCATGGGCGATACCCGCCACGGTTCATGCGATCGATCGCTGACTGATTGATAAACACCTCGGCAGAGCCGTCATCAGACTTTGCGTACCACTCGTAGCGAGACTGGTCTTGTCGGGTAGGGACTTTGTTTTCCTGGGTCTCTACCAGCCACGGTTCATCGAAATGTTTATCCGGCCCGAAGAACGTCGCCGCCTGCTTGACGAACGAAGTACCGATCTTTCCCTCAGAGGCCATGAAAGCTGCGTAGCGCTTAACCCCTTCCAGCATCGTCTCTGGTTTTACGCCCTGTTTAATACGTGCGTTCCAGGCTTTGAATGCGCTTAGCTTGTTATTTCCACCGCTACGTTTTGGGTATGCCTGCCAGGCTTCTTCAAATGCAGGAGAATAATCAGTTGAAGATTTCACTTTCGGTGTGTCGGCTTCAGCCGATGCACCAAGATATTTATTCTCTGTATTAATCTTCTGTGTAGTCTCCTGGTAATCTACTGTATGAATGGATGCGGAATTTCCACATGACTGCTCGTTGGTTTTCCCCATACCTGCATGCTGGTTTTCCGCATCACTGTTTGCGGAAATTCCGCATCCTTGTTTGTTGGTTTTCCCCATACCTGCATGCTGGTTTTCGCCAAGTAGAAGTTCTTCCAAGCGCTCCTGGTTTACTCTGAAATATAATTTTGCTGGGATGCCACGTTTTGCTTCTTCCAGTACGCCACAGGAAACCAGCTTTTTACGCGCTCCCTCTTGTTCGTAACGCGTTAATCCAGTCTCTTCTTCGAGATCTGTCTGGGTTTTGTAGAACCAATTCCCTTCCATGCGGTTCTGCCAATAGACAATCTGTGACAATAGCAATGCACCTGTAATACCCACGCCAAGGCGAACGAAGGACCGTTGAAAGGCTATTGGACGATCAACGAGCTGTAAGAAATTGCTCACTCCACAACCCTCCTGAAATAATTTTGAAACTTCCAGACAGGCTGCATGCATTCATGCGGATAATTCTGCCTGGTGAAGTACACCTGCTGTTTATCCCGATTCCAGCCGGTGACATGCACAATCACACCGCGCGGATCGCGATAATCGATATCCAATGGCTTAACTTGGTTTTCGGTAGTGATCGAGTGCGACATATCACACCTCATTGCCCGGGTGAGGGAATAATTTTGGTTTGTCAGGTCTCAGTTCATGGGCGGGAATCCCAGTAAAGGCCGCAACATCAGGCACATGTTCCACCCCAACAACACCAACCTTTCTCCAGCGAGAGACAGAGGGTTGTTTTACACCTATAGCGCGAGCTAGAGCATTTACTCCTCCAGCAGCATCAATAGCTCTTTCAATTGCTGATTTCATTTTTTTGCTAATCCCGTTCAGTTGCTATCGAAATTATGATAGCAATTGCTATTGGAATGAGCAATAGACTTGTTTATCATGCTTGACTAGAATGTGATAGCGGAGGCTATAAATATGCAAGAGAGAACACTTAAGACGCTAGCTGACAGACTTAACTACGCAATGCATGAGATGGGCATGAGCCAGGGTCAGTTAGCCAAAGCGGCGAATATGGCACAACCAACCATATGGCGAATAACATCTGGAAATGCTAGAGGCACAACTAAAATCGTTGAAATAGCTAATGCCCTGGGTGTTCGTTCGGAGTGGCTATCAAACGGTACTGGACCAATGAGGGGTGACGACCAACAACCACCCCCACCGATGAATAACAAAAAAGATCCAGCCATCTTCAGAGTTGACGTACTCGACCTTACCGTAAGTGCTGGCCCGGGCATAATTAACAGCGAATTCGTGGAGGTGCTGCGCTCCGTGGAATACTCAGTTGAAGATGCTCGTCAAATGTTTAATGGCCGGAAACAGGAGCAGATACGCATCATCAACGTTCGAGGTGATAGCATGTCTGGCACCATAGAGCCAGGGGACTTACTCTTCGTCGATATCAGCGTTCAGCATTTCGATGGCGACGGTATATACGCGTTCATCTACGATGACACATCGCATGTTAAGCGCTTACAAAAGATGAAAGACAAACTCTTAGTTATCTCTGACAACCATACCTATCTACCATGGGACCCAATCGAGAAGGAAGAGATGAACAAAATTTTCATCTTCGGAAAGGTGATCGGCAGCATGCCGCAGACCTACAGGAAGCATGGGTGAATAATGCAAATGAAAATAAAAACTTACGCATAACAAGCTGAGTAGATTCTTAACCCGGCCAGTGCGCCGGGTTTTCTATGTGCCCCCACAATAGTAACCACCAGTCAACCAGGCGGGCGACTACCTGATCGGAACTCCTACCCTCTTTCTCTCTGCGAGTATCTCGCCCTTTCACAGTCCATTTTATTCTCAAGCTTCGATGCTCCAACTCCCGATATCTCATGTATTGGTAGATCACTGTCTAAAGGACAATTATTTCTACCGTGCTGTTACAAACACATCAGCAATATATTTTTTTTATTTTTGATATCAATGACATAAAAATCAATAGCAATTTAAATAGCAATACCTATTGCAAAGGCCAATAGCAGGCTCTATCATCATTCTATCAAATCAACTCAGAGGTGATAGAAAATGTCTCAGAAGATAAAAACATTTAAGGGGTTGTCCATCCATCCTTGTGATGCCTTCAAGAATATGTCCTTGATTGTTGAAGCAGCTAGTTTGTTATCGGCGGTTGATGATGACGAGTATAGAGAAATTAGCGACATTCTTCTCGCGTTTGTCTGCAACTATGCAAACGAGGCCCATAAAAATGAATGGGATAAACGATAATGAAAAATCCAATCGAAATGCTAAATGATATTGCTGCGGAAATCACTGAGAATGCTTCGTTACTGGAGGTTATTTACCGCATAAATGAATTTTCACCGGAAGCCGATAACACAATTGCCTGCCTGATTCGTTCTATGCTAAAGACCAGCCAAACTGCTTACGAGTATGTGGAGCAACTTAGCATCCATGCTGGAGCTGAATGTCAACGGGGACAAAAATTAGAGTCGCTAACATCGCTAGCTAATCAACTTAACTCTTGGGCTTGTGATATCGGCGATTGTAAGCTTGCCGTTTATAATTCAATGGATGATATACCAACAGAATCAAACGCAATTGGGGTTTTAAGTCTCGTCTCCCAAAAACTGGATGAAATGCAGAGCATTATTAGCTCTAAAGCGGACAAGATCGAATTCAATAAGTAACGCTAAACAATAAAACAAATAACACCTTCACTGGTGTGGCTTCCTGCAACCTGAAAACAGGATTAGGTTAAAAATGACATTCATCAAAGATAAATCTGCGTATTTAACAGCACGGCTTTTCTTCGCGACCTATGGTGAGGAATACCGCCATATCTCTAACCTTTTCATGCGCAAAGCTTACGGGGTCTGAATATGCTCAGTAAAGACAGCTCTCTAGAAACCGCAAAAAACACAGCAGATAACCTGTATCAATTAATGGAATTAATTAACTCCAATATTATTGATATGGATATCGAGCAAATAATTTCTCTGTCTGGCCTCTGCCTTGACTTGTCGGCTCAGGTTTCAATGTGGATGGATTCGGAGTTTGAACGTCGTGAAAAACAACGTAATTGAAACCTACCGACGCCGAATTTTAAAAGCAGCGTTATTACGCCACCAGCGTAAAACAGGCAGTAACTGCCTTGTTATTAAGCTCAATAAAGGCGGCATTAACACGGTCGAGTTAACAGAGATTCTTCTCGATGGATTATTGAGAAAATTCGAAAGGCTTGCGATCAGTGAGTACGGGAATGTCGAAGGCGTAAAAGCTATCAAGGGAATTTACAGCAGCGCTGTTGATGTTAATGGCAGCGGTGAATTCCTTACGGATAGCGGGAAGGAGTTAATCGACGAGCTCATTTCTGAGCTGGTTGAGTTCGTCAAAAAACAAAAAGTGGAGGCTCCGAAAACGGAGGGTCATGAAATGGGGGGATCTGATGGCACTTACAGCGATACGAATTCCTGAGTGGGTTCACCTCAAAGCGGTACACGTTTTAAGCCAGTTCAGGGCAAGGCGCATTCACCCTTGCCGTATGCACGGCTCCGGGAATTTGAGCCTCAAGGTTAACCACCGCTGGCGGCTACTCTCCCGCGATGGCGGTAAGAACTGGGAAGTAATGTCCCATGAGCGTTATTCAAAAGTTAAGGATCGGAAATGAAAGATAAACGCATCAGCTCAACCTCAATTGATAGTGCCTTTGCTAAAGATATGCAGCCTGTTTACGTCGTATCACGACACGGCTACTCGCGCCGTTTTCTCAGCAGGAGTGCGGCGATCAGCAATCTTGCTCACTACATGGTGACCAAAACTTTTCACCGCGCCGGCTTGAATACCAACGAACCAGACGAGCCTGTATTCAGCAACGGTGTGCTCGTCAATCGAATGGGCCAGCACACACAGGAATATCTTTTTGCACATGCCCGATGCATGCGGCGTATTCGGCGAATTCTGGAACGCAAGCGCGCAGCACAAAAATGGCTGGCGAAATGGGACGCCATGCACGACCGGTACGTGAAAGAGCAAGCAGAGCTACAGGCCAGCAAACCAGAAGGGATCAGCTGATGGTTGCTTACTTACGTGTTGTTTTATCGGTGGTGATTGTCGCCAGCGTTTATGGGCTGTTCGTTCCGATCCTAATTTCGATGAAGGACACGACGGCAGTTATATCCGGCTTTGCCCTGGCGATTCTGACCCCGCCGTGCATCTACGCCATTTGTAAGGGTCTTGTAGTTACCGTAACGAAGGAAAAAAAATGAAAAAAACAATTATGGCTTCAATTATCGCGCTCTCTGCAATCGGTCTTGTAGGTTGCGATCGAGTCGAACCCGGCAACGTGGGTATTAAGGTTAATAAGTTGGGTGACGACAAAGGTGTCGGCGAAGTGGTAGGCGTGGGCCGCTATTGGACTGGCTGGAACACTGAGGTTTATATCTTCCCTACCTTCAAACAGATGAAGACCTACGACGATGCTTTCAACTTCCAGATGAGTGACGGAACAACTATCGGCTATCACATCGGCGTCGCCTATAAAGTTGATCCGACCAAAGTGACGACGGTCTTCCAGACCTATCGCAAAGGTGTGGACGACATCACCGACACTGATTTGCGCCAAAAGATTGCTGACGCCCTTAATCGTCTCGCAAGCCGCATGAGCACCGATAAGTTCATTGACGGCGGGAAAGCTGAGCTGCTTGAAAACGCTCTGAAAGAGATCCAGTCAGACATGGGGCCGGTAGGAATCCAGGTTATCAGTCTTTCTTACGTCGGCCGTCCTGAGTATCCGCCGACAGTCATCGACAGCATCAACGCAAAAGTCACCGCCAACCAGAAGACCCTGCAACGTGAGCAGGAAGTGAAACAACGAGAAGCTGAAGCCAATATGTTGCGCGCTGAGGCAGATGGCCAGGCGGATGCAAAACTGAAGCTGGCGGAAGCAGAAGCAAAGTCTATCCAGATCCGTGGACAGGCCATGCGGGAGAACCCGGAAGTTCTGCAACTGGAGGCCATCAACAAATGGAATGGCACTCTGCCTCAGTACATGACCAGTGGCGCAAGTACTCCATTTATTCAGGTTAAATAATCCACCTGCCCGGCTGAATGCCGGGCTATCTGAGGGATAATCATGAGCGAAGTTGTTCTTCTGGTACCTAATGACTGGGTTAGCGAAAAGGTTCTGATTGCGGTTACCGGGCTCAAGCCCGGAACCATCCTCCGGGCCAGAAAAGAATGCTGGCTGGTTGGGCGGGAATATGTGCATGTTTCACCTGACGGAAATCCGAAACCTTCCAGCGAGTGCATGTACAACCGTAAAGCGGTCGATGCATGGGTCGCCTCAATGAAAAACAAACAGCCTGGGTGATCTGAGGCCATGAAAAAGGTAATCTCATATCGCTCTTGGGCGTCTGGAGGAATCAATGGATAAAGTTACATATCCAACAGGCGTCGAAAACCACGGTGGCACATTGCGCATCTGGTTTAATTTCAAAGGTAAGCGTGTCAGGGAGAGCCTCGGTGTCCCTGACACCGCTAAGAACAGGAAGATCGCCGGAGAACTGCGGACATCGGTATGTTTTGCCATCAGAACAGGCACATTTGAGTACGCGGCACAGTTTCCGGACTCCCCTAACCTCAAGACATTTGGGGTGGGTAAGAAAGAAATTACAGTTTCAGAGCTTACCGAAAAGTGGCTGGATCTGAAGAGAATGGAAATCTGCGCGAACGCACTCAACCGTTATGAGTCAGTCGCAAGGAATATGGTACCAAGGATCGGGGGTAATCGGCTGGTGTCGGCGGTGACTAAAGAGGAATTACTGTATATCAGGAAAGATTTACTGACTGGTCACCAGATGCCAATGAAGGGGAAGGTCCCGGCAAAGGGAAGAAGTGTTGTCACCGTAAATTATTACATGACAACTATTGCCGGAATGTTTCAGTTTGCCGCAGATCACGGTTACTTAGAGGCGAACCCATTCGACGGGATCAAGCCTCTTAAAAAAGCCAGGGCAGAGCCAGATCCGCTAACTCGTGACGAATTTATTCGCCTGATTGATGCATGCCGGCATCAGCAGACGAAAAACCTGTGGTCACTAGCAGTATACACAGGGGTCCGTCATGGAGAGCTGACCTCCCTGGCCTGGGAGGATATCGATCTTGAAGCTGGAACAATAACAATCAGGCGCAATTATACAAAACTGGGTGAATTCACTCTACCGAAAACTGAGGCCAGTACCAACAGAGTGATACACCTCATTCAGCCTGCGATCAGCGTCCTGAGGAATCAGGCGGAAATGACCAGGTTTGGAAAAAAACATCAGATCGATGTTCAGCTGCGCGAATACGGCAGAACTGAGAGCCACGAGTGTACATTTGTTTTCAACCCTCAACTGGTCAGAAGATGTCAGCAGGTGGGGGTCATCTACAAAGTCGACTCGATAGGTGATTTATGGGACGCAGCGATGAAGCGAGCAGGGATAAGGCACAGGAAAGCATATCAGTCGCGTCACACGTATGCATGCTGGTCACTGTCAGCTGGCGCTAACCCCAGCTTCATTGCCAGTCAGATGGGCCATGCGAGCGCCCAGATGGTCTTCAACGTATACGGTGCGTGGATGGCAGACAGCAGTAGTGAGCAGATCGCAATGCTGAATCAGAGGCTCGCGGATTTTGCCCCACAGATGCCCCAAAGCATACCTAGCACCGCCAGAGCATTATTGAAATCAGTAAGTTAGTTAATAACGCCCGACATGTTAATTGCGTGGAGGGCAATACCACCCTGTACGCGCTTCCCAGGGCGGAGATTGTCGAACGCTGGTACGCGCAAACCACGGATGATTTTCGCTTCTGCTTTAAGTTTCCGGCGACCATTTCGCATCAGGCGGCTCTTCGCCACTGTGATGATCTGGCGCATGCGTTTTTTAGCCGCCTGTCCCCGCTGGAGACGCGCATCGGGCAGTACTGGCTGCAGCTTCCCGCGACCTTTGGCCCACAGGACCTTCCTGCCCTCTGGTCGTTTCTCGACGCGCTGCCAAAGGGCTTCACTTACGGCGTCGAGGTTCGTCATCCGGAATTTTTCGCCAAAGGCGACGCGGAACAGTTGCTGAACAGCGGTCTGCATCAGCGCGGCGTAAACCGGGTTATTCTCGACAGCCGACCGGTCCACGCGGCGCGCCCGCACACCGAAGCCATACGCGACGCCCAACGCAAGAAGCCGAAAGTGCCGGTTCATGCGCTGGTGACGGCAAACACTCCGATGGTGAGATTCATCGGCAGCGATGATATGGCGCAGAATCAATCGTTTTTCGCCGACTGGCTGACGAAACTGCCACGCTGGGAGCAAACCACCACGCCGTATCTTTTTTTGCACACCCCGGATATCGCGCAGGCGCCGGAGCTGGTCGACACCCTGTGGGAAGATTTGCGCGCGGTGTTGCCAGTGATCGGATCAGCACCCTCCATCCCACAGCAATCTTCTCTTTTCTGAAATTGCCCCCTATCATAAGGGCGTGCCATCTGCCAAAAAGGGACATTGTATGGTAAGCGCGCTATATGCCGTATTAGGTGCGTTGCTGTTAATTAAGTTTTCATTTGATGTCGTCCGTCTGCGAATGCAGTATCGCGTTGCCTATGGCGACGGTGGTTTTAGCGAACTGCAGAGCGCCATTCGTATCCATGGCAATGCGGTAGAATATATTCCGATCGCGATGGTGCTCCTGCTGTTTATGGAAATGAACGGCGCAGAAACGTGGATGGTGCACCTGTGCGGCATCATTCTACTTGCCGGTCGGCTGATGCATTACTACGGTTTCCATCAGCGGCTGTTCCGCTGGCGTCGGTCAGGCATGAGCGCCACCTGGTGCGCGCTGTTGCTAATGGTGCTGGCGAACCTGTGGTATATGCCGTGGGAGTTGGTTTTCTCCCTGCATTAGCGCACAATACGCCCCTTTATTTTTCCCGGATTTTTACGTTATGTCTCACCGCGACACGCTTTTTTCTGCGCCAATCGCCAGTCTGGGCGACTGGACCTTTGATGAACGGGTAGCTGAAGTCTTCCCGGATATGATCCAGCGCTCCGTTCCCGGCTATTCCAATATCATTTCGATGATTGGCATGCTCGCCGAACGTTTTGTGCAGCCTGACACGCAGGTTTACGACCTGGGCTGCTCTCTTGGCGCGGCGACGCTCTCTGTGCGGCGTAATATTCAACATCAAAATTGCAAAATCATCGCCGTCGACAACTCTCCGGCAATGATTGAACGCTGTCGCCGTCATATTGACGCGTATAAAGCGCCGACGCCTGTGGATGTGGTGGAGGGCGACATCCGCACCATCGCCATCGAAAATGCCTCAATGGTGGTGCTGAATTTTACCCTGCAATTCCTTGCGCCAGTTGAGCGCCAGGCGTTGTTGGATAAGATTTACCAGGGGCTGATGCCGGGCGGCGCGCTGGTGCTGTCGGAAAAATTCAGCTTCGAAGATGCGAAAGTCGGCGAGTTGCTGTTTAACATGCACCATGACTTTAAGCGCGCGAATGGCTACAGCGAGCTGGAGATCAGCCAGAAGCGCAGCATGCTGGAAAACGTGATGCTCACCGACTCGGTCGAAACCCATAAGGCGCGTCTGCGCCAGGCGGGTTTCGAACACAGTGAACTCTGGTTCCAGTGCTTTAACTTTGGTTCCCTGGTGGCGCTGAAAGCTGAGGTTCCGGCATGATCGACTTTGGTAACTTTTATCAACTGATTGCCAAAAACGCGCTTTCCCACTGGCTGGAAACCTTGCCCGCGCAGCTTGCCGCCTGGCAGCGCGAACAGCACGGCCTGTATAAGCAATGGGCCAACGCGGTGGCGTTTCTTCCGGCCCTGACGCCTGACCGGCTGGATCTGCTGCACAGCGTTACGGCAGAAAGCGAAACACCGCTTACCCCGGGCCAGCTCAAGCGTATCGATACCCTGCTGCGCAACCTGATGCCATGGCGCAAAGGTCCATTCTCTTTGTATGGCGTGAACATTGACACCGAGTGGCGTTCAGACTGGAAATGGGATCGCGTTCTGCCGCACCTGTCCGACCTGACCGGGCGGACTATTCTCGACGTGGGCTGCGGCAGCGGTTATCACATGTGGCGCATGATTGGCGCAGGCGCGCATCTGGCAGTCGGCATTGACCCGACGCAGCTGTTCCTGTGCCAGTTCGAAGCGGTTCGTAAACTGCTGGGCAACGATCAGCGCGCCCACCTGCTGCCGCTCGGTATTGAGCAGTTGCCCGCGCTTAACGCCTTCGATACCGTCTTTTCCATGGGCGTGCTGTATCATCGCCGCTCGCCGCTGGAGCATCTCTGGCAGTTAAAAGATCAGCTGGTGAAAGACGGTGAACTGGTGCTGGAAACGCTGGTGGTCGACGGTGACGAGAACACCGTGCTGGTACCGGGCGATCGCTACGCGCAGATGCGCAATGTCTACTTTATTCCGTCTGCGCTGGCGTTGAAAAACTGGTTAGAGAAGTGTGGTTTTGTCGACGTACGCATCGCTGACGTCTGCGTCACCACCACAGAAGAGCAGCGCCGCACCGACTGGATGATCACCGAATCGCTGGAGCAGTTCCTCGACCCAACCGACCACAGCAAAACCGTGGAAGGCTATCCGGCGCCGATGCGTGCGGTGTTGATTGCCACGAAGCCGTAGTATTTTGCCGGGTGGCGTCTACGCCTTACCCGGCCTACTCGTAGCATGTTTTCGCCAAAATAGTTCAGGTTGCAGCAAGGCGGCCAACACAGCGGCAGCCTGAAATATGCAGGAGAAAAAAAGGCCCCTGTTAATGGCAGGGGCCTGGTACGAGCAAGCATCATATTGGGCGACATGATGCAACGGTAAAAATCATTTGGCCTGATGGCGAGCAATGATTCCTTTCATTTCAGCAACCGCGGCGCCGTCAACCACATAGCGGGAGTATTCGTCCGCCTGCTTATCGGCTGACATTGACAACCCTGGATTGCGATAACGCATCGGCGAGGGCTGTGTCGTTCCGGCTGAGCTGTGTACTTCCCGTACCCCGGCATCGAGGAAACGCTGCAGATTTGCTGCACGAACCCCTGCTCCGGCCATAATGATTGGAACATCGGCGTGGGCAATAAGTTCCAAAATTATTGATAAACCTTGCGCCGCATCTGATTTTTGTCCCGAAGTCAGCACTCTGGCGACGCCCAGTTCCGCGAGATTGTTAAGTGCTTTTAATGGATTAGCACACATGTCGAAGGCGCGATGAAATGTCACGGCCAGCGGCCCTGCCGCCTGCATAATTTGCTGCATGCGCGGCATGTCGACGTGGCCGTCCGCATCCAGCACACCGATCACCAGCCCCGGGAATCCCATCTCCCTCACCTGTCGCACGTCTTCAAGCATGGCGGCGAACTCCCCTGCGGAATAACAAAAATCGCCGCCGCGCGGACGGATGATAGGATGAACAGGGATCGTCACCTGTTGGCGAACCGTACTCAGCACGCCCAGCGAAGGCGTTAAGCCCCCTTCTTTCGGCGCGGCGCAAAGCTCAATACGATCCGCGCCGTTTTGCTGCGCGATGCGCGCGCATTCCATGCTGTAACAACAGATCTCAAGTAATGCCATTGTCACTCCTGCTGTTCGCTTGCCACGATCGCTTCAATTGACCACGGGTGGAATTTAACGGTGACGTGACCGTCGGTAACCGCCAGAGTCGGATTCGGTAGACGCTCATGCGCGCCTTTCGGCGAACTGGTTTTAACGACAATCCCCGGCTGGCTCAGTCCGTCATCGGCGAGCAGCGCCAACGCACGCGCGTTCAGGGTATCCGGCTCTCCCGGCAAAACGATTTCGATATGCTCCCATCCTTCGTGGGGATAGCGCTTATCGCCCGGCCAGGGCAGCTCAACAACGCTAAATGCCCAGTGCGCGACGCAGACGGGCTCATCCAGTTTAAACAGACAAATTGGTCGGCCATTGATGATATTTTCCGACAACAGTTTGCCGCATTGTTCAAAGCCTCGCCGCCAGCGTTCCGCAGTGGCGTTTTGATGACAACGCAAAGAGATATGGTCGGCATCAAGCGGCGTAATATCCAGACCGAGGCGAGTGGAAAGTTCCGTGAACGCCCGCGTGAATCGCGGGAGGTCGGCGGAAATATCATGCAGTTCGTCGAGGGTTTGCCAGTTCGCCATAATGTCAGCTCTTAACAGGTTTCAAAGCCGCTAATTTACTCTGTTGGTCCGACACAACCAACCGCAGATTGCGGGATTTGCCGAATGCATGGTTATGCACGCTTTTATCGCTTATTTTCTGCACATTGTTCAGGCCGCGCAGTGCTGACGCAAGGGGCCATTTGCAGTATACTCCCGCCCTTGATTCTTAAACTGCGGCGGTAAATTTCAACCCGCTTCATCAACGTAAGGTATTCAGGTGAATATTCAGGCTCTTCTCTCAGAAAAAGTCAGTCAGGCCATGATTGCCGCAGGCGCGCCTGCGGATTGCGAACCGCAGGTTCGTCAGTCAGCAAAAGTACAGTTCGGCGACTATCAGGCCAACGGCATGATGGCGGTGGCGAAAAAACTGGGCATGGCGCCGCGACAACTGGCCGAGCAGGTGCTGACTCATCTGGATCTCAGCGGTATCGCCAGTAAGGTTGAAATCGCTGGCCCGGGCTTTATTAATATTTTCCTCGACCCCGCGTTTCTCGCTGAAAGCGTGGAGCAAGCGCTGACCTCAGATCGCCTCGGCGTAGCGAAGCCGGAGAAACAGACCGTGGTGGTCGATTACTCCGCGCCAAATGTCGCGAAAGAGATGCATGTCGGCCACCTGCGTTCCACCATCATCGGCGACGCCGCGGTGCGTACCCTTGAGTTTCTTGGTCATCATGTGATTCGTGCGAACCACGTAGGCGACTGGGGCACTCAGTTCGGGATGCTGATCGCTTATCTGGAAAAACAGCAACAGGAAAACGCCGGTGAAATGGCGCTGGCAGACCTCGAAGGTTTTTATCGCGAAGCCAAAAAACACTACGACGAAGATGAAGCCTTTGCCGAGCGCGCGCGCAGCTACGTGGTAAAACTGCAGGGCGGCGACGACTATTTCCTGCAAATGTGGCGCAAGCTGGTCGACATCACCATGTCGCAGAACCAGATCACCTACGATCGCCTGAACGTCACGCTGACCCGCGATGATGTGATGGGTGAAAGCCTGTACAACCCCATGCTGCCGGGCATCGTGGCCGATCTGAAAGCCAAAGGTCTGGCCGTCGAAAGCGAAGGCGCCACCGTGGTATTCCTTGATGAGTATAAAAACAAGGAAGGCGAACCGATGGGGGTTATCATTCAGAAGAAAGATGGCGGTTATTTGTACACCACCACGGATATCGCCTGCGCCAAATACCGTTATGAGACCCTGCATGCTGACCGCGTGCTGTATTACATCGACTCCCGTCAGCATCAGCATCTGATGCAAGCATGGACTATCGTCCGTAAAGCGGGCTACGTTCCGGATTCCGTCCCGCTGGAGCACCACATGTTCGGCATGATGTTGGGTAAAGACGGCAAGCCGTTCAAAACCCGCGCTGGCGGCACCGTCAAGCTGGCCGATCTGTTGGATGAAGCGCTTGAGCGCGCCCGCCGTCTGGTGGCGGAAAAGAACCCGGATATGCCCGCCGACGAGCTGGAAAAACTGGCGAACGCCGTCGGTATCGGTGCGGTGAAATACGCCGATCTGTCGAAAAACCGCACCACCGACTATATCTTTGACTGGGACAACATGCTGGCCTTTGAGGGTAACACTGCGCCGTATATGCAGTATGCCTATACCCGCGTACTGTCGGTGTTCCGTAAATCTGGTCTGGATGAGCGCGCCCTTGCCAGCGCGAGAGTGGTGCTTAGCGAAGATCGCGAAGCGCAGCTGGCCGCGCGTCTGTTGCAGTTTGAAGAGACGCTGACCGTTGTCGCGCGTGAAGGGACGCCACACGTCATGTGCGCGTATCTGTATGATGTCGCAGGTCTGTTCTCCGGTTTCTACGAACATTGCCCGATTCTGAGCGCAGAGAACGACGATGTGCGCAACAGCCGGCTAAAACTGGCGCTGCTGACCGCTAAAACCCTGAAGCTGGGTCTCGATACGCTGGGTATCGAAACCGTAGAGCGGATGTAATTCCTTACGAGAATGACGCTGGCAAAATAAAAGGTTACCAGCAGAATAAACCCGGCTATCGCCGGGTTTTGTTTTTACTTCTGAATCAGAAATATTTCCGCAGATATTCCGTCAGGCACAGCATCGCCATCGCCTGGCCATACGGCATAGAGGTGAGCGGGATCGCACGATAGAAATCGAGATTGCTGCCCATTCCGGTCCCGAAGGAGGTCTGCAACAACTCCCCTTCCGGCGAGATATTCTGCACAATGCCGCGAATGGCTTTTTCCGCAACCCCGGCATATTCCGCGCCAACATAACGTTTACGTACCGCTTTCAGTATGCCGTAGGCAAAACCCGCGGTCGCAGACGCTTCCAGGTAGGACTGCGGATCGTCCAGCAACGTATGCCACAGTCCGCTTTCATCCTGGCATTTTGCCAGCGCGGCGATTTGCGCCTTCAGAACCTGCACCAGATAACGACGCACCGCATTGTTTTCCGGCAGATCGACCAGTTCCAGGAAATCCGGGATCACAATGGTCAACCAGCTGTTGCCGCGCGCCCAGCGGGCGTTGGCAAAGTTATGGTGCCCGTCATAATTCCAGCCGTGGAACCACAGGCCGGTTTCCCTGTCCATCAGGTTTTGCACGTGTAGCAGGAACTGATAGGTTGCCTCTTCGACATATTCCGGCCGGTTGAGCAACTTGCCAATTTTCGCCAGCGGTAACACCGTCATCATCAGCGTATCGTCCCACATCTGCTGGTGGTTCTCTTCCGCCAGCGTGATATGCTGCATTCCGCCATGGTCGGTACGCGGCATTTCATTCATCGCCCATTCCGCCCAGCTGTCCAGCCAGGGCAGGTACACCGGATTACGCGTCTCTTCATAGCGATACGCCAGCGTTAAGAACGGCGCCATGGTGTTTACGTTCTTGGTAGTGGCGCCTTCCGCAAAGCGGTCGGCGAACCAATTGTCGATAATGTCGCGCATCGACTCATCACCGGTCTGCTGATAATACTGATACATTCCATACAGACCGACGCCGTGCGTCCATTCCCATCCTGCCCACCCTTTTGTGTCAATCACACGTCCGTCATCCAGGCGTAGCAGGAATTGGCCAGTCTCGTCCTTGATGTTGACCAGATTGTTCGTCACCGTCTGAATCAAACCCTTCAGCTCTTCCCGGGAGATAAAACGCTCCGGCTGTCGTAGTAACGCGCTATGTTTGACGGGCCAAACTTTCATATCTCTAACCTCTGTTATAAGTCGAATTCAACGTTGCTGCCCGCTTGAGCGAGGGTGCAGCAGGTTTATTACGATTCAGGTAACCAATATTGTTGTTACCCCAAAGTGATTCATACGGCAGACCCGACAGCATCTCGACGGTGGCGCGCGCCTGCGGCGTGATGTTCTCCGGCATCGCCCGGCCCGACTCACGCATTTTCGCTGTTTCTTCGCGTAGCGTGCTGTGGGTTTGCAAATTCAGTTTAAAACGCAGAGAGACCAGGAAACCGCAGGCCAGCACCAGCAGCGTACCGCAGCTGAGGATTAACAGTATGGTGTGGCTGACCGCCTCCGGCTGGGTGCTTTGTCCGGAAACGAAACCAGACGTCTGCATGACAATCCCGACCAGCATGACCGCTCCAGCCTGTGAGGCTTTGCGCGTCAGGGTCATGATCCCGGCGAAGATCCCTTCACGACGCTGACCGGTAATCACTTCATCCACATCGGCAATGTAGGTGTAGGTGTTCCACGGCACATAGTTAATCCCCCCACGCCCCAGACCAGCAATGGCGGACACCAGCAGCAACAGGGAATAAATATCGCTTAATCCGGCGTAATACAGCAGGGCATACGAGAGTGAGCTAAGACCAAACAGCACCACCACCATCCGGTAAGAAGGCGCAGGTCCGAAGCGGATGCACAGCGGGATCATGCCGATAACCGCGATAAACTGGAAAATCGCCATGGTGCCAAGCAGGTTTGACGCCATCGACGCTTCCTGCATCAGGACGAACACCACGTAATAGGTAAAGACGGCGTTGAAAACATCCTGCGCGATGTAGCCGCCCAGATACATGCCGAGATGCTGGCGGAAAATTTTAATCCGCAACGTAGAGCTCAGCTCAACAAACAGGCGGCGCATGCTCTGGCTGAACGTCAGGCTCTTTTTCTCTTCTTCCGCGCGTAGCGCTGCTTCCGTCCATTCCTCGCGTGGACGCTCCCAGGTGAAGAACCAGACGAACGTCAGCATCAGGGCGCACAGCACTGAGAACACCAGGCTGGCGTAGAAAAAGGAGATGGGGTTGTCTTTGCCAAACGCGGTCAACAGGATACCCGGCAGGAAGGAAGCGAGGATCGCGGACATCTGCGCCATGGAAATACGCGCGCCGGAAAATTTGGTTTTCTGTTTGAAATCATCGGTCATTTCCGGCACCAGCGTTTCATATGGCACCAGGATCATGGTGTAGACGATATCGAAAATCAGGTAGGTCAGCAGGTAGTACCAGAACCCCATATCCCCCACCCACATTAATGAGTAGCTAAAGACACATGGGATCCCCAGCAAAATAAAGAATTTACGGCGGCCAAAGCGTTTACCCAGCCATGTTGAGCCGAAGTTGTCCGTCAGAAAGCCCATCAGTGGGCTGACGACTGCGTCCAGCACCCTCGCCGCCGCAAAGATAAACGTCGCCTCGATGGGCGAAAGACCGCAAAACGTCGTATAAAAATACAGTAACCAGGCGGCTGTGAGCGCCGTGGTGCCTGCACCTAAAAAATCGCCTGAACCGTAGGCTAAATAATTCGCCAATCCAATTTTACGTGTTTTCATTGCCGTTAACCCTGCAATCAGTTGGGGGACTCCGACCTGTGGCTACGCCAGAGGGAGTACTTACACGGCTACAGTAAAAGCTTACCAGGCGGGATACCTTTTCGTTTTTGCCACCTGTCCTGGCGAAATGGCAAAAACGCAAAGAGACCGGCAACGCGTGTCACCGATTTATAAAACAGCGTTTCTTTTGAATCAAAAGAGGGGGCCAAAAATGCGAGTCAGGCAGCAAATTACGTTGCCGCCTGATGAGGAAATAACCGTTAGCGGTAGTTCACAATTACCTGATTGCGCTGTACTTTTAGGGCGGGAATCAGACGGCCGCCACCGGGTACTTCCCAGATAAAACGCAGCGGCTCCACGGCGGGCACGTTGCTAAAAGCGGTGGTTGTCCCACTTTGTCCATCAAGCTCGACGCAGCGCGACTGGGAGCATAAGCGCACCCGCAAACCGGCAGGCGTCGGGCCATTCAGCTCATAACGCCAGGCCACCAGGGTCATCAGCCCGGACACCGGCTGACCAGCGGAAAGCGGCGCCGAGGAGGCGGATTCACCGCGATGGTTTAAGGTAATGCCGATGCTGCTGGCCTGCCATGCGCCTTCCCCGGCGGCCTGCGCCGCCAGCGGGAACAGCAACAGCCAAAGAAGTCTGCGCATTATTTACCTCCAATGGTTGCGGTCATGCGAATGTTACGATTGTCGGAAAGCTCCATGTTCGACAGGACGACCAGCTGCGGCAGACTGCGACGCAGAAAGCGCGACAGCAATGGGCGCAGCGCATGGTTGACCAACAACACTGGCGGCGCGCCAAGCATCTCCTGACGAGACAGCGCCTCTTGCGTTTGCGCCAGCAGGCGATCGGCCAGCCCAGGCTCCAGACCGCCGCCGCCCTGCAACGCCTGCAACAACAAGCGTTCGAGCGCCGTATCCAGGCCAATAACGCTGACTTCATCGCTACCGGGGAACCACTGCTGTGTAATTGCGCGCCCCAGCGCCACGCGCACCACGGCGGTAAGTTCATGGGGATCATTTTGCAGCGGCGCATGTTCCGCCAGCGTTTCAAGAATGGTGCGCATATCGCGGATCGGCACTTTTTCATCCAGCAGATTCTGCAGCACTTTATGCAGCGTGGTCAGGGTGACCACGCCGGGGACCAAATCTTCGGTCAGTTTCGGCATCTCCTGGGAAACGCGATCCAACAACTGCTGCGCTTCCTGACGGCCAAACAGTTCGGCGGCATATTTGCCGATCAAATGGTTGAGGTGCGTCGCCACGACGGTACTGGCTTCCACCACCGTAAAGCCCTGGATCTGCGCCTGTTCTTTCAGCGCGCTTTCGATCCAGATTGCATCCAGGCCAAACGCCGGATCCACGGTTTGCTCGCCTGGCAGCGTACCCGCCGCGGTTCCCGGGTTGATTGCCAGCCAGCGCCCCGGATACGCGTCGCCGCTGCCAATCTCCACCCCTTTCATCAGAATACGATAGTGCGCCGGTTGCAGATCCATATTGTCGCGAATGTGCACCACTGGCGGCAGGAAGCCCATGTCCTGCGCGAATTTCTTGCGGATACTGCGGATGCGCCCGAGCAACTCGCCATCCTGCTGGAAATCGACCATCGGAATCAGGCGGTAGCCCACCTCCATACCGAGCGAATCTTCAAGCTGGACGTCGTTCCACGTCGCTTCCACCACCGAATTGTTTTCCGGCATTTTAACGGGTTGCGGTTCGCTGGGCGCCTTTTGTTCCCGGCCACGGATCCACCAGGCCAGCCCCAACAGCGCCGCCGTAAACAACAGGAAAACGAGGTTTGGCATGCCCGGCACCAGCCCGAGCAGGCCCAGAACCCCTGCGCTGAGCAGCATGACGCTGGGATTGCTGAAAAGCTGCCCCACCATCTGCTCGCCCACGTCCTGATCGGTACTGACGCGGGTGACGATCACGCCTGCGGCGGTCGAAATGACCAGCGCCGGGATCTGCGCCACCAGGCCGTCACCGATAGTCAGCAACGTATAACTTTCCGCCGCATCGCCCATGCTCATGCCATGCTGCAACACACCGACCAGCAGACCGCCGACCACGTTGATCACCATGATCAAAATACCGGCGATGGCATCGCCGCGAACGAATTTACTCGCCCCGTCCATAGAACCATAGAAGTCCGCTTCCTGGGTCACTTCGGCGCGACGTTTTTTCGCTTCATCTTCGCCAATCAGTCCGGCGTTGAGGTCGGCGTCAATCGCCATCTGTTTACCCGGCATGCCGTCGAGCACGAAGCGCGCGCCAACCTCAGCGATACGCCCGGCGCCCTTGGTAATCACCATAAAGTTGATGATGACCAGAATGACGAACACCACGATCCCAATGGCGAAATTGCCCCCCACCAGGAAATGCCCGAACGCTTCGACCACCTTCCCTGCCGCCGCCGCGCCGGTGTGTCCTTCCATCAGAATGATACGGGTGGACGCCACGTTCAGCGCCAGACGCAGTAAGGTAGTGAACAGCAGGATGGTCGGGAAGGCGGCGAACTCCAGCGTACGCTGGGTAAACATCGCCACCAGTAACACCATGATCGACAGCGCAATGTTAAAGGTAAACAGTAGGTCGAGGATAAACGCGGGTAGCGGCAGTACCATCATCGACAGAATTAACAGGATGAGGATCGGCCCGGCAAGGATCTGCCATTGCGTGGTTTTCATGTTGTTGGGCAGGCGCAACATCGCGACCAGATTAGCCATCGGTAGTCTTCTCGTTCATAAAATCCAGTGACTCAGGCACCGGAAGATTTGCAGGTTGTGGTGGACGTTCCCCGCCAGCAAGACGCCAGCGTTTAAGCTGCCAGACCCAGGCCAGCACTTCCGCCACGGCGGCGTACAGTTGACCGGGTATTTGCTGACCAATTTCAGCATGGCGATAGAGCGCTCGCGCCAGCGGCGGCGCTTCAAGCGTGGGGATTTTGTTTTCCGCGCCAATCTCGCGAATGCGCAGCGCCACCAGTCCCGCCCCTTTGGCGAGCACTTTCGGCGCGCTCATTTTGTTTTCGTCATACTGTAACGCCACCGAATAGTGGGTGGGGTTGGTGACAATGACATCCGCTTTGGGTACGTCGCTCATCATGCGCTGGCGCGCCGCCGCTCGCTGCATCTGACGGATACGCCCTTTCACGTGCGGGTCGCCTTCGTTCTGTTTGAATTCATCGCGGATGTCCTGACGCGACATGCGCAGCTTTTTCAGGTGACTGAAGATCTGAAAGATCACGTCAAAGGCGACCATCGGGATCACACCGAGCACCACCAGCAATGCGCAGAGTCCGACGAGATCCAGCGCGTTACCCATCGCCGTAATCGGCGATTCCGCCATCAGGCGCATCATCTCCGGCCACTTATGCCACAAATAAAGCGCTGTCACGCCGCCCACCAGCGACGATTTCAGTATCGCCTTCAGCAACTCCGCGCCGGTCTGCGCGGAGAACATACGCTTAATGCCCGGCAGCGGGTTAAGTTTGGAAAATTTCGGCTGTAGCGATTTGCCGCTGAACACCAGCCCGCCGAGTAGCACCGGCGAGATCAGCGCCACCAGCACCACGCCGGTGATAAGCGGCAGCAGCGCGATCATCGCTTCTTTTATTAACAGGATGATTTGCCCGAGGATCAGATTGGGGTCATTGACCATGCTGTGATCAAATCGCAGCCCCGCCGACAGCATTCCCGACAGGCGCCTTGCCAACGACGCGCCGCCAATCCAGAGAATGCAGACCCCCACTAACAAAATCAGCAGAGAAGTCAGCTCCCGGGATCGGGGGATTTGCCCTTCCTCCCGCGCTTTTTCCAGTCGGTGGGGTGTGGGGGCTTCTGTTTTGTCGTCGTTCTCTTCAGACACGCATCAGATCCTGGATGGGCTTATGAGCGAGAATGATGCCAGAAGCGCCTGCCGCCAATGGGCAGAGTAAACGGCAAAAAAGGTCGGGTTTATGCCGTTAAGTGTACACTCAAAATATTATGCGCAGCTTTTTCATGAAGGCTCCAGGTACCCGTGCTCTTACTTACAGGTAACGCAACGAGGCAACACTGACAGAAACAGACTTCCAAAGTTCTGAAACAGCTAATAAGGCATTTGGTATCACTGAATTAAATTATTGCAGCGTACTTATAAACAACCATTATTAACCAATTGAAAAATATGCATTAATTTCATTTTTCATTCCCTTTGGATGATCCGTATCAAATAGCTCTCTTACAAATTACCTTTAACTGCTCCAGATTATTTTTACCCTACTCTGTTGAAATCAGGATTACGGCAAAAGGATTTGTGAATGACCGGAAAACCGGCTGCCCGCATGAGCGACATGACGAAGTACGGCGGGCCCATCGTTCAGGGCTCTACGGGCGTGTTTATCGGCGCGCCCACCGGCGTGGCCTGCTCGGTGTGTCCCGGCGGCAGAACCTCCGGCAGCCCGGTGAACCCGCTGCTGGGGGCTAAAGTCCTGCCCGGCGAGACCGATATTGCGCTGCCGGGACCGTTGCCGTTTATGCTCACCCGCGCATACAGTAGCTACCGGACGAAAACCCCTGCGCCGTCGGGCATATTCGGCCCCGGCTGGAAAGCCCCTTTCGATATCCGCTTACAGCTTCGCGATGAGGAACTTATTCTCAACGATAACGGCGGGCGCAGTATTCACTTTGAGCCGCTGATGCCCGGAGAAACCGCCTTCAGCCGCAGTGAGTCGTTCTGGCTGGCCCGTGGCGGCGTGG
>NZ_JAPPSU010000016.1:0-53628 GCF_026719175.1 Citrobacter sp. R4 | reverse complement strand
GATTTATTTGTTAACTCATAAAGATTATTTGCCTTTTGAAGTGCTCCTGTTATGCGTAAATCATCACCAGCGGCAACGGTTCCGACTGTCGTGCCAACATCTCGCTTTGCCGCTTCTCCCAATTGAACGTTTTTGAAAATGCATAATTATCAGTCAAATGGCATGATTTCTCATTTTAACGGAATGAAAAACCATGCTTATTGGATATGTACGCGTATCAACAAATGACCAGAACACGGCTTTGCAACGTGATGCGCTGGAGCGGTCAGGATGTGAGCTTATTTTTGAAGATAAAATGAGCGGTAAAACAGCAGAAAGACCGGGGCTTAAAAAATTACTAAAGCACCTTTCTCCTGGAGACACGCTTGTTGTCTGGAAACTGGATCGACTTGGGCGGAGTATGCGTAACCTGGTCATTCTGGTGGAGGAACTAAAACAACGTTCCGTGAACTTCCGCAGCCTGACTGACAGTATTGATACTTCAACACCAATGGGGCGTTTTTTCTTCCACATCATGGGCGCCCTGGCGGAAATGGAAAGGGAGCTAATCGTGGAGCGTACCCGCGCCGGACTGGCGGCAGCAAGGGCGAAAGGGCGAATTGGTGGCAGGCGTCCAAAGCTTACACCAGAGGAATGGGAACAGGCCGGAAGATTGCTGGCGGCAGGTGAAACACGTCAGCGCGTTGCGCTGATATTCGATGTCGGTATTTCCACACTATATAAAAAATTTCCCGCCAGCCGGTCAGGATGATAACGGTTTTATTGTGTCATCACTGATACATTCCCAACAACGTGCATGGCATGCATATCAACCAGAACATAGGCAGACACCCTGTAAACCGGAGAGACTGCCTTATGGCTCAGGACTACCACCACGGTGTGCGCGTCGTTGAGGTTAACGACGGCACCCGCACTATCAGAACAGTAAGCACGGCAGTTGTCGGTCTTGTTTGTACCGGCGACGACGCCGATCCCGTGACTTTTCCACTTAATAAACCTGTTTTGTTGACCGATGTGCTCACCGCCAGCGGTAAAGCAGGCGAGTCCGGCACGCTGGCTCGTTCACTGGATGCGATTGCAGACCAGGCAAAACCCGTGACCGTAGTTGTGCGTGTGGCACAGGGCGAAACCGAAGCGGAAACCACCTCAAACATTATCGGCGGCGTAAGTGCCGACGGTAAAAAAACAGGTATGAAAGCGCTGCTTTCGGCTCAGGCGCAGCTCGAAGTCAAGCCGCGCATTCTCGGTGTGCCGGGGCATGACACGCAGGCGGTTGCTACGGAACTGCTGAGCGTGGCGCAGAGTCTGCGTGGGTTTGCCTACCTGTCCGCTTATGGCTGCAAAACGGTGGAAGAAGCCATTGCCTACCGTGACAATTTCAGCCAGCGCGAGGGGATGCTGATCTGGCCTGATTTCATCAACTTTGACACCGTGCTGAATGCAGATGCGACGGCTTACGCCTCAGCCCGTGCGCTCGGCCTGCGCGCCAAAATTGACGAACAGACCGGCTGGCACAAAACCCTGTCCAACGTGGGTGTGAACGGTGTCACCGGCATTTCCGCCGATGTGTTCTGGGATTTGCAGGACCCGGCAACCGACGCGGGACTGTTGAACCAGAACGACGTCACCACGCTTATCCGCAAAGACGGCTTCCGCTTCTGGGGTTCCCGTTGCCTCAGTGACGATCCGCTGTTTGCCTTTGAGAACTACACCCGCACGGCGCAGGTGCTGGCTGACACCATCGCAGAGGGGCACATGTGGGCAGTGGATAAACCACTTAACCCGTCACTCGCTCGCGACATCATCGAAGGTATCCGCGCCAAGCTCCGCAGCCTGGTGAATCAGGGGTATCTCATCGGGGCTGACTGCTGGCTGGATGAGTCCGTGAACGATAAAGACTCCCTGAAAGCTGGGAAACTCACCATCGACTACGACTACACGCCGGTGCCACCGCTTGAAAACCTGATGCTGCGCCAGCGCATCACCGATCGCTACCTGGTCGATTTTGCCAGCCGCGTCGCTGCATAAGGGGGAATCATGGCTTTACCACGCAAGTTAAAACACCTGAACCTGTTCAATGACGGGAATAACTGGCAGGGGATCGTTGAGTCTCTGACCCTGCCGAAATTCACCCGCAAGTTTGAGAAGTATCGTGGCGGCGGTATGCCGGGCGCGGTGGATGTGGACATGGGGCTGGATGACGGCGCACTGGACACGGAATTTTCAATCGGCGGCACCGAACTGCTGTTATTTAAGCAGATGGGCAAGGCCACGGTTGACGGCATCCAGCTGCGTTTCACCGGCTCCATTCAGCGTGACGATACCGGCGAAGTTCAGGCAGTGGAGCTGGTTGTGCGCGGGCGTCATAAAGAAGTGGATTCCGGTGAGTGGAAAACCGGCGAGAGCAGCACCACCAAGGTCAGTAGCACCAACAGTTACGCGAAGCTGACCATTAACGGCGAAGTGCTCTATGAGGTCGATCTGGTCAACATGGTTGAAATCGTTGACGGCGTGGACCTGATGGAAGAACACCGTAACGCCCTCGGCCTCTGATTAACCTTAACGGCGCGGGAAGCTGCGCCAGTATTTCATTAACAGGAAACGAACATGAGCGACAAGCTGACTGAAAAGACCGTAAAACTGGATACCCCCATCATGCGCGGTAAAACTGAAATTACCGAAATTGTGCTGCGTAAGCCGCAGTCCGGCGCACTGCGTGGCACCCGTCTGCAGGCCATTATGGATATGGACGTGGGCGCGATGATGACTGTGATCCCGCGAATCTCCTCCCCGACGCTGACCGCGCAGGAAATGGCAGAGCTGGACCCCGCCGATCTGACAGCAATGGCTGTAGAGGTGGTTACTTTTTTGTTGCCGAAGTCGGTGCTTGCCGATTTGCCGACAACCTGACGGTTGATGATCTGGTGGCAGATATTGCCACCATCTTTCACTGGTCGCCGTCCATCACTGACGTTATGCCGCTGACTGATGTGCTGGAGTGGCGGCATAAGGCAATTCAGAGAAGCGGGGCCAGCGATGAGTGATAATAACCTGCGACTGCAGGTAGTTCTGGGGGCGGTGGATAAGTTAACCCGCCCATTTAAAAATGCACAGGCTGGCTCTAAGGAGCTGGCATCAGCTATTCGACAAACCCGCGATCAGATTAAAAAGCTGAGTGATGCTGGAGGTCAGCTTAAATCTTTCGATCAGCTAACTCAAAGTGTTAGCCGTACTGGTGCCGAACTGGATCAGGCGAGGCTACGCGCTCAAATGATGACGCGCGAAATGTCTTCTTTGGAATCCCCGACAAAAAAACAAACGCAGGCGCTTGAAGCTCAGTGGCGTGCTGTTTCACGTCTTGAACAAAAACAGCAACAGGAAACTCGCCAGATGGCGGCAGCCAGGGCTGAGCTTTATCGGCTGGGGTTATCTGCTGGGGGCGGAGCGCGTGAGACGGCACGGATTGCACGAGAAACAGAGCGGTATAACCGACAGTTGGCTGAGCAGGAGCGCAGGCTGCGTGAAGTTGGCGAGCGTCAGCGAAAGCTCAACGCCATCAAAGCCAAGGCTGAAAAGACCCGCGAGTTAAGGAACTCTCTGGCAGGTAATGGTGCAGGGGCGATGGCGGCTGGGGTAACTACTGGCATGACGTTGCTGGCTCCAGTAAAAGCCTATTCAGAATCAGAAAATGCAGCGAATCAGCTCGCCGGTTCAATGATGGGGCCGGGCGGAAAGGTAGCGCCTGAATTTGAAAAAATTAACCGGCTTGCAGTTGCTTTGGGCGATAAGCTGCCGGGAACAACAGCCGACTTTCAGAACATGATGACTATGCTACGCCGTCAGGGTATGTCGGCGCAGGTCATCCTGGGCGGCTTGGGAGAGTCAGCAGCTTATCTTGGCGTGCAGTTACAGATGGCTCCCACTGCAGCAGCTGAGTTTGCGGCTAAGTTACAAGATGCTACTCAGACCTCCGAAAAAGACATGATGAATCTGATGGACGTTATCCAGAAAGGATTCTACGCAGGGGTAGATTCAGGAAATATGCTGCAGGGGTTCTCAAAAATCAGCAGCGCGATGGATATTATTCATAAAAAGGGATTGGACGCGGCTAAGACATTTGCTCCTCTATTAGTTATGGCTGATCAGGCTGGTATGGCTGGAGAGTCAGCTGGTAATGCCTACCGAAAAGTATTTCAGTCCGTCATGAATACGGAAAAAGTGAAGGATGCTAATGATGAACTAAAAGGCACCGGCGTTAAGTTCGATTTTACGGATGGCAAGGGGGAGTTTGGCGGGCTGGAGAAAATGTACACGCAGTTAGCTCAACTCCAAAAGCTTAATACTGAGAAAAGGTTAGCTACTCTAAAAGGTATTTTTGGGGATGATGCGGAAACGCTACAGGTGCTAAATATTATGATTACCAAAGGCATCTCAGGCTATCGTGAAACGGCTTCAAAGTTACAAAATCAGGCTTCTCTACGCGAGCGTGTTGATGCCTCCTTGAATACTCTTGGTAATAAATGGGAAGCCGCTACAGGTTCCTTTACCAATGCTATGGCCAGTATCGGTGAAACAGTTGCCCCAGCATTAAAGAAGCTGGCTGACTGGTTGGGTGAACTGGCTTCGCGTCTGGATGGTTTTGTTAAACGACACCCACAATTGACCTCTGCGCTGTTTAAGCTGGCAGCTGGCTTTGCCATTGTTGCCACCGCCGCTGGGGTTGTTTCACTGGCGCTGGCGTCCGTGTTAGGGCCGATGGCAGTAGTGCGAATGAGCGCAGGGGTGATGGGGCTAAAATTTTCATCTGTATTTGGTCTTATTGGGAAAGCAATCAGTTCTGTTGGCAAGTCAGTTATATGGCTGGGCCGATTGATGTTTGCAAATCCTATACTGGCCGTCATTGGGCTGATCGCCGCTGGTGCAATTTATATCTGGCAAAACTGGGACACGCTTGGGCCAAAATTCAAGGCAATGTGGGATGCCGTATGTAATGCCACAAGTACGGCATGGGATTGGATTAAAGAGAAGGCCAGCGCCGCATGGGAGGGGATTAAGTCACTGTTCTTTAATTATACCTTGCCGGGATTAATAGCTAAAAATTGGGATGCAATAAAATCTGGCGTTTCTGAAGCGTGGGCCAATATCAGACAATCTATTAGTGATAAATGGAATTCGATCCTAGCTGATGTTGCCGCGCTTCCTGCGAAGTTTCAGGACATGGGCAGCGCCATTATTGACAGCATTCTCGATGGAATTAATGCCAAATGGGAGGCACTCAAAAGCAAGCTTTCCTCAGTCACCGATTATTTGCCTGACTGGATGACCGGAAATAATAAAATACAAGACAAAGCACAGGTGCAGGTGGTTGGTGGAGCAGCGGCTGCTACCGTTCCGTTTGCCGGGATGTATGACAGTGGTGGGATTATTCCGCGCGGTCAGTTCGGTATTGTTGGGGAGAACGGCCCTGAAATTGTGAACGGCCCCGCAAATGTGACCAGCAGGCGGCGCACTGCCGCGCTGGCTTCCGTCGTTGCAGGTGTCATGGGCGTAGCGGCAGCGCCTGCAGAGGCTGCTCCACTACATCCTTACAGTCTGCCTACTGTGGCATATAAACAAAGCCAGCCTACGAAATCTGCCAGCGCGCCGCCAGTGATGCATTTTGAAACTCACGCGCCGATCACTATCTATGCTCAGCCAGGGCAGAGTGCGCAGGATATTGCCCGTGAAGTTGCCAGACAGCTTGACGAACGCGAGCGCAAGACCAGGGCTAAAGCACGCAGTAATTTCAGTGATCAGGGGGGGTATGAATCATGATGATGGTGCTGGGGTTATATGTCTTTATGCTGCGTACAGTGCCATATCAGGAGCTGCAGTATCAGCGAAGCTGGCGACACGCCGCCAACAGTCGGGTGAACCGACGAGCATCAACGCAGTTTATTGGCCCGGATAATGACTCGCTGACGTTATCTGGTGTATTGCTGCCGGAGGTCACCGGGGGCAGGCTGTCATTGCTCGCGCTGGAGCAAATGGCAGAGCTGGGCAAAGCATGGCCCCTGATTGAGGGAAGCGGGACCATTTACGGCATGTTTGTAATCGAGAGCCTGAGTCAGACAAAAACGGAATTTTTTGAAAGCGGAATGCCTCGGCGTATTGAGTTTACGCTGACCCTGAAAAGGGTTGATGAGTCGCTGTCTGATATGTTCGGCAGTCTCAGCGATCAGCTAAGTAACCTGCAGGACTCTGCAACGTCTGCGATAGGTAATATTAAAAATACGGTTGGAGGGTTGCTGCAGTGAATTTTAGCTCTGATCTTTTTGACCTGAACAGCAAAAGCCCGGCTTTCAGTATCACTATTGAAGGTAAGGACGTGACCACCGCGCTGGATGCGCGCCTGATGAGTCTGACGCTGACCGATAACCGGGGTTTTGAGGCTGACCAGCTTGATCTGGAGCTGGACGATGCCGACGGGCAGATTGTTCTGCCGCGACGTGGTGCTGTTATTCAGCTGGCGCTGGGGTGGAAAGGCCAGCCACTTTTCCCGAAAGGGGCGTTTACTGTCGATGAGATTGAGCACAGCGGTGCTCCTGATCGTCTGACTATCCGTGCCCGTAGCGCTGATTTCCGTGAAACCCTCAATACTCGGCGCGAAAAGTCATGGCACCAGACAACCGTTGGCGATGTGGTAAAGGAAATCGCAGCGAGGCATAACCTTAAAATGGCGCTGGGTAAAGACCTGACGGACAAGGCGCTGGATCACATGGACCAAACCAATGAAAGCGATGCCAGTTTCCTGATGAAGCTGGCGCGCCAGTATGGGGCGATTGCTTCCGTTAAGGATGGAAACCTGTTGTTTATTCGGCAGGGGCAGGGAAAAACGGCGAGCGGTAAGCCGCTGCCGGTTATCACCATAACCCGCCAGGCCGGTGACGGTCATCGTTTTACCCTGGCTGATCGTGGTGCCTATACCGGCGTTATTGCCAGCTGGCTGCATACCCGTGAACCCAAGAAAAAAGAAACAACCAGAGTTAAGCGCCGTCGCAAGAAAACCACCACACCCAAAGAGCCGGAAGCAAAACAGGGTGATTATCTGGTGGGAACGGATGAAAACGTGCTGGTTCTTAACCGCACTTACGCAAATCGCAGCAATGCTGAGCGTGCGGCAAAAATGCAGTGGGAGCGTCTGCAGCGTGGTGTTGCGTCATTCTCCCTGCAGCTCGCAGAGGGCCGGGCAGATCTCTACACCGAAATGCCAGTAAAGATGAGCGGCTTTAAACAGCCTATCGACGATGCCGAATGGACCATTACAACGTTGACGCACACGGTCAGCCCGGATAATGGTTTTACTACCAGTCTGGAGCTAGAAGTAAAGATTGATGATATAGAAATAGAATAAATGAGTTCTCAATATTGATTCTTTGTGTATCATTATTGAGAGCTTAATGGCAGCGGAGAAACTCAAGATGATGAATTGTCCAAAGTGTGGACACTCAGCGCACACTAGGAGCAGCTTTCAGGTCACTGATAGCACAAAAGAACGTTACTGCCAGTGTCAGAATATCAATTGTGGTAGCACCTTTGTCACTCATGAAACAGTAGTGCGGTTTATCGTTACGCCAGCCCTAGTAAATAACGCTCCTCCTCATCCAGCAGCAGGCGGACAAGGCCACATGAATTTTTGAAGAGTCTTTATCACCATTTGGCTTACAAATGGAGTGTCGTTAGAACTGAGTGGCGTTTTCGATGATATTGGCTTTATAGGCTTTCTCTTGTTCAAAAGTCATAGAGCCACTTTTCTTACACTCATTCCCGCCAGCATCAATTTTGTAACCTTGATCGCGTGTGACGTTCAGAAGCGTGACCCTTTTTATTGTCTCCGGCTTCCATTTATTCATGAAATAGTCATTACATATCCAGTCAAACATGGCGGTAGCCATATCCTGCGTCACTTTTGAACGGTCATATCTGACAGTGAGTTCACCATTTTTAAGACTATGCTCACGAGCATTTGTGCCAGCAATGACATTCTCAATCGAAACCGGAATCTTGTCTGCATAGGAGCTGGCGCTGGTAATAAGTAATAAGGCAATTAGAGATTTTTTCACGTCGGTAGTCCCTTTAATGGATAAATGTCTGTCGCCATTTTGCCGCCACTACTAAATAAAAAAGGGCTACGTTTTCACGTAACCCCTTGTTTTATTTGGTGGAGCTGGCGGGAGTTGAACCCGCGTCCGAAATTCCTACATCCTCGGTACTACATGCTTAGTCAGTCTTTACTTTCGCCTGGCACCTGCGGACGGACACGCCACTACCAGACTAGCCTGATTAGTTTTAACGTTTCAACCCCAGGCAGGGCCTCCACGCGATCTCTTTTGGGTTTGACCTCTCTTTGATCCCCGTCTTAAGAGCGGAAGCTAGGGAGAGAGGGCTCTGAGCAGGTTATTAAGCTGCTAAAGCGTAGTTTTCGTCGTTTGCGACTATTTTTTTGCGGCTTTTTACGAGGCCAACCGCCCCTCGGCATGCACCTTGGGTTTCGCGAATCCCGTCGAATCCAGAATCAGCCCCAATGTGTGAAGATAAGTATAACAGACTTGTGACAGTCGTGACCAGCCCCTCATTTTGCTGTCCGTCAGGCAGTTAGCGCTCGCGCAGCGCTTCTTTGGCCCGGTTGAACGGTTTGATTAAATAGTCGACGATGGTTTTTTCACCCGTTTTAATGTCTACGGTGGCGATCATCCCGGGAACGATGGAAAAACGTCGACCCAACTTGTTCTGCAAATAGTCCTGTTCGGTGCGGATAAAGACGCGATAGTAAAAGATCTCCGGTTTGACCTCATCCTGAATGGTGTCCGGCGAAATGGTTTCTACAACGCCCTCCAGACCGCCGTAAATGGCGTAATCGTAGGCGGTAATTTTCACCAGCGCGCGTTGTCCTGGGTGAATAAACGCGATATCGCGCGGCGACAGGCGGGTTTCAATCAACAGGTGATCGTCGACCGGCACAATCTCCATCATCTCGCCGTTTGGTGGGATAACCCCGCCAATGGTGGTGACCTGGATGTTCTTCACGATACCGCGAACCGGCGAGCGCACGGTCAGGCGCGTTACCGAATCTTCCCGCCCTTTGATGATCGCGGCGAGCATCGCGACCTCCGCGTTGGCTTTGGAAAGCGCCTCGCGCGCCTGGACGTAATATTGTGAGCGCAAGTCGGTCAGCTTCAGCCCGATATCGCTTTTTTGCCGCTGCAGGCGCAGTACTTCAACGTGGCTGGCGGCGCCGCTTTTTGCCAACCGTTCGGTAATCGCCAGCTCTTTATTCACCAGCGCCAGCGCCTCTTTCAGGTCTGACTGCGCATCGGCAAGCTGGGCGCGGCGGCTGTTATAAAGCCGCGTTTCCGAGGCGAGCAGTTCCGGCCAGTCTTTCAGCTCGTCGGAAAAGACCAGCGGTTGGTCGCTCACCTCTGCGGTCAGACGCTGGCTGGAGGCCAGCGACGCGCGATAGCGGGCGGCACTTTCGCCGACGTTGGATTCGGAACGTGTCGGGTCAAGGCGCGCCAGCACCTGACCGGCCTGCACCTGATCGCCCTCATGCACAACCAGTTCCGCGAGGATGCCGCCGTCGAGCGACTGCAATACCTGTTCACGGGAACTGGGGATCACTTTCCCGGTGCCGGTCGACACTTCATCCAACACGCCAAACCATCCCCAAATCGCCAGCATCAGGCACAAAATGCCGGTTAGCCAGATGATCCGGCTGGCCCCTGAAAATTCTCGCTCGCGGCTGTCGTCGAGTGCGTCAAGCGTAGGATCAGGCTGACTGGTTTTCATTTTTCCACTCCCGTGCGTTAGCCTGTGCGGCCATTCGACTCTGTCCCAGCGCCTGGGCTTTAGGCGCATCCATGACCAGTTGCCCCTCTTTGAGCACGATCACCCGCTCCACCAGTTCCAGCACCGGTACGCGATGGGTGGCAACAACCAGCGTGCGATTGCCGAGCCACTGCCCCAGACGTTGAATAAACTCGCGCTCGGCATGCTCGTCCAGCGAGGCGGTGGGTTCATCAAGCAGGACGATATTTGGCGAACGCAGTAGCATCCGTGCGAGCAAAATCGACTGGCGTTGCCCGCCGGAAAGGCCCGTCCCCCCTTCCATAATCGGATGATCCAGTCCTTTTGGCAGACGTTTTACGAAGTTCGCCGCGCCGCAGATCGCCAGCGCGGAAAAAATCTCGTCATCGCTGGCGTGCGGCGCGCCCAGCGTCAGATTCTCGCGCAGGGTGCCAAAGAACAGGCGGGCGTTCTGACTGAGCAGGCCAACGTTGCGGCGCAAGTCCGACATATCAATGTGCGGCAGGCTGATGTTGTCGAGACGGGCATCGCCCTCGACCAGATCCACGCCGCCCGCCAGCGCCTGTAGCAGCGTCGACTTCCCCGCGCCGTTGCGCCCCAGTATGGCAATGCGCTCACCGGCGGCAATCTCCAGCCGGTTGATGCGCAGCGGTACCCGCTGATCTTCGCTGTGATAGCGAAACTGCGCGTTCTCAAACAGATAATGGCCGTGGAAGATCTCCTGATGTACCAGCGTCTCGTCACGCTGGGTCTCGGTGGGCAGTTCCATAATGCTGTCCAGCCCCTTTTTGGCGGCCTTAACCTGCTGCCAGCGAGCCAGCACCCCACACAGATTGCCCATCGGGGCGATCATTCTGGAGGCGAGCATCGAGGCAGACACGACCGAGCCGGTGGTCAGCGTGCCGTCGATCACCAGCGGCGCGCCGAACATGACCACCGCCGCGTACACCAGCCCCTGCACCGTCACCCCCCAGTTGATCAGCCCCTGCGACAGTTCACGGGTACGCAGGCCCGACTCGGCGGTGATGCGGATGTAGCTGTTCCACTGCTGCAGAAAACGGTTCTCAGCCTGCATCAGCTTAATGTCTTCCAGCCCCTGCACGCTCTCCACCAGTACGGCGTTGCGCAGCGTAGCTTCATGCGCCGACTGGTTCGCCAGCACCGCGAGCTTTTTTTGCAGCAGCAGGCCGGGAAGTATCATCAGTAGCGCCGCCACCGGGGCGATCCATGCCAGTGGCGGGGCGATGATCGCCAGAACCACAATAAACAGAAAGAAGAAGGGCAGATCGACGATCGTGGAAAGGGTAGAGGAGGTGACCATTTCACGGATCTGTTCCAGCTCGCGCAGTTGAGAAATAAAGCTGCCGGTCGAACGGGGGATCGCGCTGTTGCGCAGGCGCAGCGCGTGGCTGAACACGCGATCGGAAACCCGCATGTCGGCGCGTTTGCCCAGCAGATCCATCACATGTCCGCGCGCGAGTCGCAGCAAAAAGCCGAACAGCATTGCGATCAGCACGCCTACCGCCAGCACGTACAGCGATGGCCACGACTGCGCCGGGATCACCCGGTCATAAACCTGCATGGAAAAAACGATCCCGGACAGAGACAAGATGTTGATCAACAGCGCCGCCAGCATCACCGGGCCGTAAGGACGCAGATCTTTCAGCACCAGGCTTTTCAGCCAGTCGGGACGGAAACGTGAGACATAGGCGTCTACCCGGCTGTCCTTCACTGCCGAAAGCGGACGTAGCGCGATGATAAAGCGGATGGTCGGCAGCAGTTCGCTCAGGGCGAGCCGGTTACGTTGCAGGTCGCCATTAACAAAGCAGACATCGAGCTGGTTATCGCCATCAAACTGTTCCACCAGCACCAGTTCGCCATCCTGAAGCTGAATGACTACCGGCAATCGCCAGCGGCTGAGGGATTGCCCGGTTGGCGTCAGCGGCTGAAAAGAAAGGCCGGCCTGGCGGGCTAACTGGGTAAGCGCTTGTGGCATCGCTTTATCTTTAAACCACGGCGCGCTGGCCTGTAACGCGCCAGGAGAACAGGCGATCCGATAATGGGCGGCGATATGGCTCATCGCTCGCGCCCAGTTGGCCAGCGCCTCTGCGCTAATCGGCTCATTGGCCGGAATGTCGGCATGGATCATGGCTGGATCTCCACGGACTGAATGGTGCGGTTTTCCAGGCCAAACGCCCGGCGCATCTGTCCGCTGTTGTACAGGCAGTTAAGCTGGAGCTGATGCAGTTGGCTTTCGGTCTGGATCTGCGCAAAGCGGGCCTGATACACCTCCTGTTCGGCATTCAGCACATCGAGCAGGGGGCGTGAACCGAGATCGAGATATTGTTGTTGATACAGTTCCCGCGTCCGCTCGCTCAGCGTCTGTTGGCGCTTTTGGATCTGTAACGATGTCGCCAGATTCATTGCCTCGCTGCGATCGGAAAGCAATTTCTGGCGGACATCCAGTCGGGTACGCTGAATGGCGGACTGGGCGGATTCCACTGCATGGCTGGCGGCGTTGCGACGCGCGGTTAAGCCGCCGCCCTGATAAATCGGCATCTCCACTTTCACCCATGCCGAATATTGGGTGCGGTCGATGGAGGCGCTGCCCGAATAGTTATCGTTCAGGTAATGACGAACTTCCGGCTCAAGCGAGACTGTCGGCGTCATTTGCGCGTTGGCGTAGTCCAGATTCGCCTGAGCGACGTTGGCCTGCGCCCACGCGGCGAGCACTGAGGGCACCAGTTTGTCATCCGGCGTGGCCTGCTCGCAGCTGCGGTTGAGCATCGCCGGGAATTCATTGCTAATGGCGTTGAGGTTTTTCCAGCCCAGCCAGGTTTTCAGCGTCTCCTGCGAACTTTCAAGGTTGGCCTGATACTGAACAAGCTGGGCGCGCGCGCCTTCAATGCGCGCGTCGGTCTGCACCACATCGGAAAGCGAGCTGGCGCCTTCGTCGTTACGCTGGTTCGCCAGTCTGCCGATGCTGCTCAGGGCGTCGAGTTGCTCTTTAGCCACTTCCACCATTTGTTGCCAGGTTTGCACTTGCACGAGGGTGGAGGCGGTCTCAAGGCCGACGTTATCAATGCTCACCAGTACGTTCGCCTGCTCCTGCGCGACGCCTGCGTTTTCCGCCCGCACCTGGCTGGCGACTTTGCCGAAGTCGTAGAGCATTTGCGAGAGGGATACTACCAGCGACGGGCTGAATCCGCTGTCGGAGTAGCTGTTGGTGTATCCGTTATTCATTCCGGCATTAATCTGCGGATAATATTTGGCTTTGGCGACGTCCACCTGCTGGATTTGGGCATACAGTTTGCCGATCACTTCGGCGATCGACGGATGCCAGGAGACAGCGCGATTGACCGCCTGAGAAAGGGTAAGTTCTCCGGGCGCAGCGCTGTCGCCGGTGAGCGGCATTGGTCCATTCAGCGAGGGCAGTTCCTGCTGCTCAACCCATTGCTGTGGGGCGATGCGGGGCGGTTCCTCGGCGGCAATCGCCGGGAACGCGCACAGATGTCCCGCCAGCCACCAACCTGTTAGCTGTCGTTTTCCCATTTTTTTACTTCCCTAAGCTGCTTTTTGCCCCGGGCGGGCGTGCGCCCGGGGTCGTTGTGTTGTCGTTTTTTGTACTTATCAGGTCACAATATGGTTCTGTTCAATCAGCTCATTGAGCGTGGTCTGTACGTTCTCCAGGGTGACGAGTGCCGTTGACTGATACGTGCTCCCCGCGCCGTCGCGGTCGATGGATATCGTGGTGTTGCCGCCGCTGGTGCTGACGTTGAGATAACTGCCGAGCGTGGCGTTATCTCCGTTCCAGCCCACCAACAGGTCGCCAATGTCGATTTTGTCGCTCTGCGTCAGCGAGAAGTTTCTCCACGTATCCGTACCGTTTCCGCCCGTCGCGCTGCTGGCGTTAAGCAGGTTGTAGATCAACGTGTCGCCGTAGGCCGATCCCACCAGGACATCGTTCTGCGTGGTGCTGACGACCTGTGGAGCAATATCTACCGTCAGGGTGGCGGTGTCGGTATGACCACGGGTGTCATCCAGTTTGTAGGTAAAGGTCTCCTTCGTGGACATAGATGAGAGTGCGACGCCGTTGTTCAGCGTGTAGGTGTAAGAGCCGTCAGCGCGGATTTGCAGCGAGCCGTACTGCCCCTGGATGGTGGTCGTCCCGCTGGAATACGGATCCAGCGTCGCGGTACTGCCGTTAAAACCGGTTACCGTCAGACGCGTATCGACGGTGTTCAGTTGATCCAGCACGCCAGAGGCGTCGCTGCCGTCAAAGATATTGCCGTTGACGGTATGCGTACCGGAGGTTTCGAAATTATCCAGATCGACTGTGGTACCGGTGATGCGCGGCGTAATGGTCGCAGCCCCCACCAGAGTGTTGTTACCGGTGAAGTTCAGCGTATACGTGCCGCCGTCCAGCTCCAGCCCGGTGAGATTGACGGTTACCGTGGCGCCGCCGAGGGTGATATTGGAAACCGGTACGGTGCCGGTGCGAATCACTACGCCATTTTCCAGCACCGTCCAGGTGATGGTCAGGTTGCCGAGTGTGATCAGTGTGGAAACGTTAAAGACAATCGCTGCGCCTTTCAGAATTGTGCCAGCCGCGACGTCAAAGGTCCCGCTGCCGCTGCCGGTTCTGCCAAACGCTCCCCAACTTGCTGTGCCGACAGAGCTGTCCAGATAGCTCACCGTATCCTGCACCGACGGCGCAATCAGGGTGTCGCTGACATCGTTCACGGCATCCAGCGCGCGGGCGGTTGGCTGGATATTGAGTGAAGCGGTGTCAGTATCGCCGTTTGGCGCCCGGACCGTATAAACGAAACTGTCTGGCGTGGAGGTGCTGTCAGCTCCGAGGCCGCTTTTCAGGGTGTAGGTGTAGTTCCCCTGCGCATCAATGGTCAGCGTGCCCCAGGCACCCACAATCGTCGTGGTGCCGGTCTGTGCCACCGCGACGCCGTTCACCTGGGTCACCAGCGTTCCGTCTGGCGCGACGTCGTCGTTCAGCACGTTGCCCTGAGTGGTGGTGCTCAGGCTTTCTACGCTGTAAACATGATCCTCAAGGATGTTCAGCGTATAGCCAGTCAGCGCCGTGATGCCAAATGACGGGTTCAGCAGGAACAGGTATTCACCGCCCGGGAGGTTGAGGGTCAACGGATTGGACTGACCGCCCAGGAGCGGCGCGTTCAGCCAGTTTCGCTCTACCCGCCACTGTTCAAACTGCTGGGTGACATCATTAAAGCGATAGATATAGAGGTCAAAACTCGACGCCACCGCCACGCCGCCTATCGATGATTGCAGCGTCATGGTACGTGTCGTGCCTTCTTCAACGTCGAAGATTATCGGGTTACTCAGTCTGTCGAGCACCCCAACATCCAGCACGTTGCCGAGGCTAACGTTCACCACGGTAAAACCACCCTGCGAAGACGGACCATTGTTAACGGCGTCCACCAGCGTGTCATAGGGCAGGGTAGCGACGTTATCGACAGCCGTAACGCTGCTGGCCGGAGTCTCATTGCCCAGCGTGATCACCAGTTTCGCCGAGGTTGTATTACCGCCGCCGGTGATAGTGTAGGTGAAGCTTTCGGTTCGACCGACCACCGATGCCGGGCTGTTCGGGTTCAGCGCGTAGCTGTAGCTGCCGTCCGGATTGATGGTCAGTGTCCCGTAGACGCCCTGAAGGACGCTGCTGCCGGAGCCGAGCGTAACGCTGTTGCCGTTGGTGCTGGTAACCGTTGTTACTACGGTGTCCTGCGGCGCGCTGTCGTTGTTCAGTACGTTACCGGTTTGCGTTTCCGCGCTGGTGATGGCGCCTGCGCTGGTCTGCTCGACGTTGACGTTCAGCGCAGTGTAAGAGCCCGTCGCCAGCAGAGCGGTGTTATAGGTCAGCACCCGATAGGTTCCGCCCTCTAATCCGGTGACGTTCACCGTTACGCCGCTGCTGCCCAGCGTCAGCAGGTTGGCGAACTGTGCCTGAGCGGTGTCGATGACCGTTGTCCACGAGTTAGTGGCCGCATCGTATTTCTGGATCGCCACTTCCTGGGTATTGAGCAGCGAGAGCACCACCCCGGTGGTACTGGCGTCGATCACCAGATTGGCGCTTCCGCCGTCCTGGACGGTGAACTCGACCGCCGCCGTATCGTTGCCCAGCACGTTCGCCACGTTGCCGAGCGCGCCTACCAGCAGCAAACCGTAGTCGCTGTAGTCATTGGTGGTCACGGTGGCGTCGGTGGTGATGGTCAGGTTCTCCACGTTATCGCTGGCGGCGATGGGGAGCGTTGGCGCCTGAACCTGGGTGGTGGTTGAAACGTTGCCAACCGCATCAGTGGCGCTGACGCTGATATTTTCCCCGCTGGTCTGTTTGCGGTCGAAAGTCAGGGTGTAATTACCGCTACTGTTGGCAGTGGTGGTGAGCGTCTCGCCGGTACTGAGGGTGATCGTGACCGTACTGCCCGCTTCGGCGGTCCCGCTGATGCTGGCGCCGTCAGCGCTGATGCTGCCGGTGGGCGCAGCCGTCACGGTGTCTATCGTGACGTTAAAGGTGGAAGAAAAGGTGCCGGTGCCGTTAGCGTTGGTTGCCGTGGCGGTCAGCGCGTGCGCCCCGTCAGCCATACCGGCAGGCGGGGTGAACGACCAGCTCCCCTGGGCGTTGGCAGTGGTGGTGCCAATCGCCACGCCGTCGCTGTAGATGGTGATGGTTGAGGATGGCTGTGCGGTGCCGTTGATCAGCGGTGTGGCGTCGTTAGTTGCCTGACCGTTGGCCACCAGCCCGGTGATTGAACCAACCTCATCGGTCAGTGAGACAATCACCGGTGCGCCTGGCAGCCCGGTAAACGGCGCTTCGACGCTGCCTGCCGTTCCGATGTTGCCAGCCCGGTCCTGGGCAACCACCTGCAGGGTTTCTCCGCCAACCTGCGCCGGCGTGATGACAATGGAGAAATTGCCGGTGCCGTCTGCGACGCCGGTACCCAGCACCGTGCCGTTGCTGCCGGTGATGGTAATCGTGCTGCCCGCTTCCGCCGTACCGGTTACGCTGGTGCCGTTGGCGACCACCGCCAGGTTCGCTGGCGCGGCAGGCGGCGTGGTATCGACAACAATGGTGGAGATTGCCGAGGCCGGGCTGACGTTGCCCGCCGCGTCGGTGGCCTGGGCCGTAAAGCTATGCGACCCTTCGCCCAGCGCAGTCGTCGGCGTAAAGCTCCACGCCCCGTTCGCATCCGCCTGAATCGGCGTTGGCGTAAGCAGGGTTGCGCCATCGTAGATATTGATAAACGCCCCCGGCTCACTGGTGCCGCGCAGTTCCGGCAGCGTATCGTTGGTGCTTTGCCCGCTGCCTACTGCGCCGGTGTTGTTGCTGACGTCATCCAGGATCGTGGTGATGACCGGTGCGGCTGGCGTTTGGGTGTCCACCGTCAGGCTGAAGCTGCTGGATGGGCCGACGTTGCCCGCCGTATCAGTGGCGCTCACGGAAAGCGTGTGCGGCCCGTTGCTGAGTGCCGTGGTCGGCGTAAAGCTCCATGTTCCGTTGGCGCTCACGACGACGCTGCCGATGACCGTTCCGTTATCGCTGAAGGTGAGCGTGGTGCCTGCTTCTCCCGTTCCGTTAAGCGTCGGACGGGTGTCGTTAGTGCTCTGATTGGGCGACAGGTTGCCGGTCTGCGGTGCGCTGTCATCCACCACCGAGGTGATCGCTGGCGCCAGCGGAGCGACACTGTCTACTGCCAGGGTGAAACTGGCCGCCGGACCCGTATTGCCCGCAGCGTCCGTTGGGGTAAAGGTTAGTGGATGCGTGCCCTGACCGAGATCGCTGGTTGGGGTAAAGGTCCAGGCGCCGTTGCTGCCTACTGTCGCCGTGCCGATAGGCACGCCGTTATCCGCAATGCTGATAGTGGTACCGGGCTCGCCCGTCCCGGTAAAGGTGGGGCGCGTATCGTTGGTGGACTGACCGCTGGTCAGGCTGCCGGTCACCGGGCCTGCGTCATCGGTCACGCTGCTGATAACCGGTGCGACAGGCGCGGCGGTATCGACCGTCAGGGCAAAGTTTGCCGATGCCGGACCGGTATTGCCCGCGCTGTCGGTGGCTGTCACCCGTAGCGTGTGCGTCCCCTGCGCCAGCCCATCTGGTCTGTAGCTCCAGCTACCACCTTCGTTGACTACCGCAGTGCCAAGCAGGACGCTGCCGTCGAAGACGTTAATGGTGCTACCCGGCTCGCCCGTCCCGGTGATGACGGGACGAGGATCGTTGGTGGTCTGGCCGTTAGTGAGATCGCCCGTACCCGGCGTGACGTTATCGGTCACGTTGACGATGGCGGGCGCCACGGGCGCGACGGTATCCACCACCAGGCTAAATCCCGCGCCGGGGCTGACGTTGCCTGCGGCATCGGTCGCGGTCACGTTAAAGGTATGCGAACCGCTGGCGAGTGCGGTAGGCGGCGTAAAGGTCCAGGCGCCTGTGCCGTCTGCCTGCACAGTGCCGAGCAGGGTCGTACCGTCAAAAATGTTAACGGTGCTGTTGGCTTCGGCCGTTCCGGACAACGTTGGGCGCGTATCGTTGGTACTTTGTCCGTTTGCCAGTGTGCCGCTGTTGGGGGCGACATCATCGGTGACCGCGCTGATGACCGGCGCCGATGGCGCCTGGGTATCGACGGTCAGAGTGAAGGATGCCGCCGGACCTTCGTTCCCTGCGGCATCCGTCGCCGTAACGGTCAGGTTATGCAGGCCGCTGCTTAACGGACTGTCCGGAGAAAGCGACCAACTGCCGTCTGTGCCAGCGACGACGCTGCCGATTTCGGTGGCGCCATCATAGAGGGTGACGGTTGCGCCTGGCTCCGCCGTCCCCTGGAAGGTCGGCTGGCTGTCGTTAGTGCTTTGCCCGTTCGCCAGTACGCCGGTGCCCGGGTCGGCGTCATCGGTGACGCTCTGGATCACCGGCGCACGCGGCGCGGCGGTGTCCACGGTAACGGTATACCCCGCAGACGGGGCGCTGACGTTACCAATCGCATCGGTAGCGGTGACGGTTATGGTGTGTGTTCCGGCGCTGAGCGCAGGCGGCGTGAAGCTCCAGCTACCGTTGGTCACGGTCGTAGTGCCGATGTTTACACCGTTGTCGTAGAACGTAATGGTACTGCCTTCTTCACCGCTACCGGTAAAGGCTGGCGTGGTGTCGTTTGTGCTGCCGCCGTTGGCGATGATGCCGGTTTGCGGATCGCTGTCATCGGTAGCCGACGTGATCGCTGGCGCCAGCGGCGCGGTGGTGTCCACAACCACCTCAAACGCTGCTGACGGCGCACTGACGTTGCCCGCGGCATCGGTGGCGGTAATGGTCAGACTGTGGCTGCCTTCACCCAGCGCCGTCGTTGGAGTAAAGGACCATACGCCGTTGACCACCTGCGTTACCCCGAGCAGCGTGGCGCCATCGTAAATCGAAATCGTCTCGCCGTCGGTTCCGGTACCGTTGAGGGTCGGGCGCGCATCGTTAGTGGTGTCGCCACTGGTGAGCGTGCCAGTACCCGGCCCGACATCGTCCGTCACGCCGCCGATGACTGGCTGAGCAGGCGGGGTGAGGTCGAGGGTGATGGTAACCACCGCCGAGGCTTTGCTTGAATCTGCACTGTCGACCACCTGGAAGGTATGCTCGCCTTCACCCAGCGCCGTGGTGGCTGTCCAGACCCAGTTGCCCGTGCCGTCGACAGTGACTGTGTCGACCACAACCCCGTTCACAATAATATTAATGGATGTGTCTGGCGTAGCGGAACCACGCAGGCCGGGCAACGTGTCATCGGTGGTCTCTCCGTCACGCACATCACCCTGCACGCCGCCTGCGTCGTCGACCACGGCGCTAATCACCGGCAGCCCCGTGCCGGATCCGGCAAAGTCAGCCGGAATACTGAGGTTACCTGCCGCATCCTGCGCCGTGGCTGTCAGGGTGTTGGTGCCGGTTTGCGCCGGGGTGATATCAATGCTGAAGTTGCCGCCCGTCGCCACGCCGGTGCCGATCACGTTGCCGTTATTGTCACGGATGATCACCGTGCTTCCTGCTTCCGCAGTGCCGGTTACCGTGCCGCCGTCGTCAGAAATCAGTACGTTCTGCGGTGTTGCCGGCGGGGTAAGGTCAACGTTTAAGGTGATCGGGGCGGAAGGCTGGCTCGCATTCCCTGCCGGATCGATGGCGACTGCCGTGAGGGTATAGGAACCTTCGGTAAGCGGCGCGTCAGGGACAATTGTCCAGTTGCCGTCGCCATCAACTAGCGCCGTGCCGACCACGGTTGCGCCGCTGGAGAGGGTGACGGTGCTGCCCGGTTCGCCAGTGCCGCTGACGGGTTGTTCAGGCTGGTTAGTCGCCGCTGGGCTGGTCGGTGAGGTGATAAACGGCGCATCAGGCGCGCGGGTATCGACCGTTAAATCAAACTCAGCCGACGGCGGGCTGATGTTCCCGGCTGCATCGGACGCCGTGACGCTAAAGCTGTAGCTGCCCTCGGCAAGTGGAGTGGTCGGCGTGAAGTTCCAGGCGCCGCCAATGACTTCTGCCGTACCGATCGCCACGCCGTTATTCAGTATGGTGACGATACTCCCCGTTTCGCCCGTTCCGCTCAGGGTCGGGGTGGTATCGTTCGTCTGGCCGCCGTTGCTCAGCGGCCCGCCGTCCTCATTAACCGTGAAGGTTGGCGTGGTCGGCGCCTGGGCGTCCACGCGCACGATACGATCCGGCGATGTGGTGCTGTTTCCCGCTGGATCGGTGACGGTCAGCGAGATGACGTGGTCACCCGATGTCAGCGGCGTCGTCAGTTGATAGCTCCAGTTACCGGCGTTATCGATGATTAACGGCGGTAGCGCCACGCCGTCAAGGGTAATGATGATGGTGTCGCCTGCGGTGCCGCTTCCGCTCAGCAGCGGCAGCGTATCGTCGGTGAACTGCGCGTTATCCAGCGAGCCCGTCTGGCTGCCGACGTTATCAGTGATCGTCAGGTTCGGCGTTGCTGGCGCGGTTGTATCCACCACGATACCGGTTGGCGCGGAGGGAGCGCTGACGTTGCCTGCCGCATCGGTCACGGTGATGGTAAACACATGCTCACCCTCGCCCAGTACGGCGGAAGGATATTCCCAGGCGCCGTCGGCGATCGTGACGGTGGCCACCTCAACACCCTTGTCGTAAATGGTAACGCGCTCGCCGTTGACTCCCGTTCCGCTGAGAACCGGCTGTGTTTCGTTGGTCGCCTGGCCGTTGCTTAACGGCGCATCATCACCGTCGACCACGGTCAGCGCCGGGGTGGCGGGGGCGGTGGTATCGACGGTAATGACGATTGCGGCGGAGTTCGCGCTGGTATTTCCCAGCGGATCGCTGGCGGTGACGCTGAGGGTATGGTTGCCTTCGCTGAGTGCTGGCGCCGGGGTAAAGCTCCACGTACCGGCGTTGGTGACTTCGGTTGTGCCAATCGCCGTTGTGCCGTCATACACCGTAATGATGTCTCCGGCGGTACCGCTTCCGCTCAGCACTGGCTGCGTGGCGTCGGTGACGGCGTTATTGGTCAGCTCGCCCGTAATTTCCCCGGTATTGTCGGTAATGGTCAGAACCGGCGCCTTAGGCGCGGTGGTATCGACCGTAATGACGACGGCATCGGACGCGGGACTGGTCTGGTCCTGTCCGTCGGTTGCCGTGGCGGTGAAGGTGTACTCACCATCAGGGAGAACGTCTGTGGTCAGCGTCCAGTTGCCATCAGGGTCTACGATAGCCGTACCCGACAGCGGCACGCCGCCGTTCAAAATGGTGATGGTCGCTCCCGGTTCACCGGTACCGCTGAAGGTCAGTCGGTTGTCATCGGTGCTTTGCCCGGTATCCAGGTTACCGTTGACCCCGCCGAAGTCATCGGCAATCGATACCACCACCGGCGCTTCCGGCGCGGTGATATCGGGTGCCTGCACGCTGGTGGGCTGACTGGTGTTATTTGATCCATCGGTGGCGGTCACCGTGAGGGTTTCGCCATTAACCACGGCAGGAGTGAGCGAAACGGTAACGGTGCCGTTCGCCGGAACCGGCTCAGATACCGCCAGAGTATTGCCTTCGCTGTCTTTAACGGTGATCCGACTGCCCGGCTCGGCGGTGGCGGTCAGGGAACTGCCATCCGCGGACACCTCCACGTTCGATGGCGGCTGCGGCGCGGTGGTGTCGGGCGCGGTAACAGAGGCTGGCGTGCTCTCCAGGTTCGCCGGATCGGTGACCACAGCGGTTAAGGTCTCGCCGTTGGTCTGTGGCGTGTCGAGGTCGACACTGAAATTCCCCTGATCGTCCGTAGTGCCCTGACCCAGCGGATTGCCATCGGGATCGCGAATGGTGACGGTGCTGCCCGGTTCGGCAGTGCCGGTGACCGTGGCGCCGTCATCGGAAACGTCAAGATTACCGGCTGGCTGCGGTGGAGTGATGTCCGGCGCGATGGTCGTCGACGGTGGGCTGGTCAGATTCACCGTGTCGGTGACGACAGCCGTTAAGATCTCGCCGTTAGTTTGCGGTGTGTCGAGCGTGACGGTAAAGGTACCGTCGGGCTGAACCAGCGCGGAACCGAGCGGCGTATTGTCGCTGGCGTAGATGGTCACGGTAGTACCGGCTTCGGCGGTCCCGGTGACGGTGGCGCCGTCGTCCGAAACATCCAGATTACCCGCCGCCAGCGGCGCGGTGGTGTCAGGCGCAGTGGTGGTGGCCGGAGAACTGGTCAGGTTTGCCGGATCGGTGACGATAGCGGTTAAAATCTCGCCGTTAGTCTGCGGTGTATTCAGGGTAACGGTGAAAGTACCGTCGGGCTGAACCAGCGCGGAACCGAGCGGCGTATTGTCGCTGGCGTAGATGGTCACGGTAGTACCGGCTTCGGCGGTCCCGGTGACCGTGACGCCATCATCGGAAACATCAAGATTACCGGCAGGCTGCGGCGGAGTGGTGTCGGGTGCGGTAACAGAGGCTGGCGTGCTCTCCTGGTTTGCCGGATCGGTGACAATTGCGGTCACAATCTGACCGTTGGTCTGCGGCGTGTTCAGGGTAACGGTGAACGTACCATCATCCTGAACCACTGCGCTACCCAGCGGTGCGCTGTCGCTGCCGTAGATGGTCACGGTGGCGCCTGCTTCGGCTGTACCGGTGACCGTGAGGCCATCATCGGAAACATCAAGATTACCGGCAGGCTGCGGCGGAATCGTATCCACGGTGATGGTGTACGTCCCGGAAGGGGCGCTGATGTTACCTGTCGCGTCGGTAGCGGTGACGGTTATGGAGTGTGTTCCGTCGCTGAGCGTGGAGGGGGTAAAGCTCCAGCTACCGTTGGTCACGGTGGCCGTGCCGATCCTGACGCCGTTGTCGAAGATAGTGACTATGCTGCCATTTTCACCGCTGCCGCTAAAAGTCGGTGTGGTGTCGTTGGTGCTGCCTCCGTTGCTGATGATGCTGGTCTGCGGATCGCTGTCATCGGTGGCGGAGATAATGGTGGGTACGAGCGGCGCGGTGGTATCCACAACCACCTCAAACGCCGCTGACGGCGCGCTGACGTTGCCTGCGGCATCGGTGGCGGTAATGGTCAGGCTATAGCTGCCTTCACCCAGCGCTGTGGGCGGCGTAAAGTTCCACACGCCATTTTCCACCTGTACCTGCCCGAGCAGCGTGGCGCCATCGTAAATGGAGATCGTTTCGCCGTCGGTGCCGGTACCGCTCAGGGCCGGGCGTGAATCGTTGGTGGTATCGCCGCTGGTGAGCGTGCCGGTGCCCGGCGCGACATCATCCGTTACGCTGCCGATGACTGGCTGAACCGGTGCGGTGAGATCGACGGTGATATTCACTATTGCCGAGGCATTTTCCGCATTCGCACTGTCAACAACCTGGAAGGTGTGTGTACCTTCACCCAGCGCCGCGGTTGCCGTCCAGACCCAGCTCCCGGTGCCATCAACGGTTACCGTGCCGACATTTACGCCGTCGACCAGTACATTGAGCGTTGAATCAGGCGTGGCGGTACCGCGCAGGCCGGGCAGGGTGTCATCGGTGGTTTGCCCGCTTCTCAGATCGCCCAGGATGCTACCCTCATCATCGACCACAGCGCTGATAACCGGCAGTCCGCTGCCGGAGCCGTTGAAGTTTGCCGCAGGGCTGGTATTGCCCGCCGTATCCTGGGCAGTGGCCGTCAGCCCGGCGTTGCCGGTTTGCGCAGGCGTGATCGCAATGGAGAACGTGCCGTCTGTCGCTACGCCGGAACCAATAATATTGCCATCGGCATCACGAATAATCACCGTGCTGCCGGTTTCCGCCGTACCGGTCACCGTGCCGCCATCCTGAGAAATGACCACGCTTTCGGGAGTCGCAGGTGGGGTGGTATCAACTTCCAGAACAATCGGCGCAGAAGGCTGACTCTGGTTACCCGCCGGATCGGTGGCGACCGCGGTCAGCGTGTACGAGCCTTCCGTTAGCGCCGGAGCAGGCGTTATTGTCCAGTTGCCGTCGCCATCAACCACCGCCGTGCCGACAACCGTATTACCATCAGACAGCGTAACGGTGCTGCCCGGTTCGCCGGTGCCGATAATGGGTAATTCTGGCTGATTGGTTGCCGCCGGAGTGGTCGGCGAGGTGATAAACGGCGCATCGGGTGCGCTGGTATCTACCGTAAGCGTGACAGAAGGGGACGGTGTGCTGGTCTGGTTATTCGCGTCGGTCGCCGTAACGGTAAAGTTATGGTTGCCGTCTTCAAGGACGGGTGTCGTGAGCGTCCATGTACCGTCGCTGCCGACAATAACGCTCCCCGGCAACGCCGTCCCTCCGTCCAGAATGGTAATAGTCGCGCCAGGCTCACCGGTCCCGCTGAAGGTTAATTGATTATCATCGGTGCTTTGCCCGGCGGTCAGATCACCTTTCACATCGCCTGCATCATCAACAATCGATACCACTACCGGCGCTTGCGGCGCGGTGATATCGGGCGCCTGTACGTTGGCTGGTTGACTGGTGTTGTTTGAACCATCGGTGGCGGTCACCGCGAGCGTTTCGCCGTTTTTTTGTGGCGTGTTCAGATCGACGCTGAAGTTCCCTTGCTCATCCGTTACGCCCTCACCAACGGGATTGCCATCCGGATCGCGAATGGTAATTGTGCTGCCCGGCTCTGCGGTGCCGGTGACGGTGGAACCGTCATTGGAAATGTTAAGATTACCGGCAGGCTGCGGCGGGGTGGTGTCCGGCGCGACGGCGGTTGCCGGAGGGCTGGTCAGGTTTGCCGTGTCGGTGACGACAACGGTCACCGTTTCACCGTTGGTCTGCGGCGTATCCAGCACGACGTTGAAGTTCCCCTGGTCATCCGTTTTGCCCTGACCAATGGGATTACCCGCCGGATCGCGAATAGTGATCGTACTGCCCGGCTCTGCGGTGCCGGTGACGGTGGTGCCGTCGTCTGAAACGTCAAGATTACCGGCAGGCTGTGGCGGGGTAGAGTCCGGCGCAGTAACCGTGCCGGAAGGTCCGCTATTCCCTGCTTTATCCATCGCGATAGCCGTCAGCGCTTCTCCGTTCTGTAACGCTTGCGTGAGCGTTAAAGTAAATTTGCCATTGCTGTCTGCGGTTACCATACCCAGCGCCGTACCATCGCTATTGGTAATGGTTACCGTACTGCCGGCCTCCGCGTTCCCTGAGATCACAAGCCCGTCTGCGGAGATCGCCAGATCTGTTATCGCGCCGGGAGCCTGGGTATCCACAACAAAAGTAAAATCGCCGGACACGACGCTGGTATTGCCCGCCTTGTCTGTTGCGGTAACCGTCAGTTCATGTTCGCCATCGGCGAGCGAAGACGGTGGTTTGAAGCTCCAGTTGCCCGAGGCGTCTACAGTTGTTGTACCGAGAACCTGACCATTGTCATAAACGATAATAACGGCCCCAACTTCGCCAGTACCGGAGAGCACAGGCTGGTTGTCGTTTGTGGTTTGGCCATTTTGAATGGCGCCGGTGATGCCAGCAACGGCATCCAGCGCGCTGGTGATCAGTGGCGATGCGGGCGGGGTGGTATCAACACTTCCCGGTGGAGGGTTGGTGGTGCCTCCGCCGCCATTGTCTGTACCGCCGCCCGGGTTACCGCTGCCATTGTCGTCATCATCGTCCCCTCCGCCGCCGCCCGATGCGGCGATTGCCGCGATCCCGCCAGCAGCGACTACGCCGCCAAGTACCCAGGGCCAAATAGCGGCGCCTTCATTTGCGCCGCCTGCGGTGATTAACAGCTCATCGATGGATGAGATCTGCTCAAACTGCAGTCCTGCTTCCGGGTTCTCTACCCACCACAAGGCTCCGTTGTCGTCTTCCAGCACCAGCTGGCTCGCGCCCTGATCGTTAGTGACGTAGAAATTTTTAATGGTCACCTTTTCACCAGAATGAAAAGTAATGACCAAATCCTGATTAACGCGAGCAAGCTGGCTGATTTCTTCGCGTTGCGCGCTTAACTTCACTATGGAAGGGGTATTAAGTGTGACTTCAGAGGCTTCGACATTGGTGGAAACGCCCGTCAACTTGGATACAACGGCGAGAAGACGCATATATTCACTCCTGATAGCTTGCGCAGTGCGTTATTTTTTAAAATCACCCATCAGGAAAATACGCAGACGAGCGCCCTCGTTCATCGTTATGATGAATTCTCGCGGATGATTTCTGTTTACTGGTCGTTCGGATGGCGGCTTGTTGTGTGCTGAATAACCTTTTGTTTTTATGTACTGGTACTTTCGTATTAGATGATATAGCCAGAAAGATCTCTTTCTGCAACTTAAGTAATATTAACGATTTGCTTAGGTTCACTAAAATATATTCTCCGGGTCGGACTTTACTGGATGGAAAACGGTTAAAGCAAAGCGGCATGACAATTTATGTAATTGTAATATAAGGTTTTAAAGGGAGGGTTGTAGTGCAAGGGGAAGTCATTACAAGCATAAACTGTAATGTTATTCAGGCGATTAAGAAGAAGAAAAAATATTTATTTGAAGTATTGGGTTCTTCGGCTATGCAATAACTGTAAATATATCTAAAGATATATTCTTGTTATTTTAACGATTCAGCAAATATATTTATACGATCAGGGAGAATATATTTTTGTGATTTCAGGGAGTCATTAAAGGTGACCAGCCTAAAATGTCGGGCTGGTCACATTCTGCAGGCGTCAGCGCCCGGCATTTTTCATAATGCGGGCTTTATCAAGCTGCCATTCGCGCTCTTTCACATCTGAACGCTTATCGTGCTGTTTCTTACCTTTCGCCACGCCGATTTTGACTTTGCACCAGGCATTTTTCCAGTACAAAGAGAGCGCGACCACGGTATACCCTTCGCGGTTAACGCGGCCATACAGCGAGTCGAGTTCGCGCTGATTAAGCAGCAGCTTACGGGTGCGGGTAGGATCGCAAACCACGTGGGTCGATGCGACAGCCATTGGCGTAAAGTTGGCGCCAAACAGGTACGCTTCGCCGTCGCGTAACAAGACATAGCTGTCGCCGATGTTAGCTTTACCGGCACGCAGGGATTTCACTTCCCATCCTTGCAGGGCGAGTCCCGCTTCGAATTCTTCTTCGATGAAGTATTCATGTCGCGCACGTTTGTTAAGCGCGATGGTGGCTGAGCCAGGTTTGTGTGCTTTTTTCTTCGTCATAGTGCCGCTCAGTATAGGTAAACTGGAATCGAAAAACACCCCATTTCGTCCTCAGGGGGTGAAGGGATTATCTTAGCATGAACCGGGTTGTACCCTGTTGCGGGATAGCGTTTTTTTTACCGTAGGATAAATGCTATTATTTGTTCGATTTTTGTTGATGGAAATAGCTATGCCGCAGATTAGTCGAACCGCGTTAGTCCCTTACAGTGCGGAACAGATGTATCAGTTAGTGAATGACGTACAGTCCTATCCCCAGTTTTTACCGGGTTGCACCGGCAGCCGCGTTCTGGAGTCCACGCCGGGGCAGATGACGGCTGCAGTTGATGTCTCCAAAGCAGGGATCAGTAAAACGTTTACCACGCGCAATCAGTTAACCCGTAACCAGAGCATTCTGATGAATCTGGTCGACGGTCCGTTTAAGAAACTGATTGGCGGCTGGAAATTTACCCCACTGAGTCAGGAAGCCTGCCGGGTAGAATTTCATCTCGACTTTGAGTTTACCAATAAGCTCATTGAGCTGGCGTTTGGTCGTATCTTTAAAGAGTTGGCCGCCAATATGGTGCAGGCATTCACTGTGCGCGCAAAAGAGGTTTACAGTGCCAGCTAAGATTGTTGTCGAGGTGGCTTATGCGTTACCGGAAAAACAGTATCTGCAGCGCGTCACGCTGCATGACGGGGCGACGGTGGAAGACGCCATTCGCGCTTCCGGTCTGCTCGAGCTACGCACCGATATTGATCTTGCGAAAAACAAAGTGGGTATATACAGCCGCCCGGTGAAGTTGAGCGATACGCTGCAGGAGGGTGATCGAGTTGAAATTTATCGCCCACTGATTGCCGACCCGAAAGAGTTGCGCAGACAGCGGGCGGAGAAGTCTGCCAATAAGTAGGCTATATACGGCGGGGCGCGATACTTTCAGTCGGCAAACGCTGCCAGTGACAAAAAAGGTGCTCATTGAGCACCTTTTAACATTTAGATTTACGTTCTCAAGCCTGGTTTAGGGGTTTTTGGTCAATGCCGGCTTGTTATCAATGTTGGTCAACACGCCGCTGCTGTTAAAGGTCAGCGTTAGCGTTTGTTGCGTTACGCCTTCATGTCCCGGCTGTTGGCGGAACACGTAGAACCAGGTATTTGTGCCAAACGGATCGGACATCATTGGCGTTCCCAGCGCATAGGCAACCTGTTGCTGAGTCATGCCGACGCGCACTTTCGATACGTCGTTAGCGGTCAGGTAGTTCCCCTGGTTGATATCAGGGCGGTAAACCACTCGCTCCAGAGTGGAACAGCCTGCGGTCAACATCAATAATACTGCTGCGGCAGCAGTCAGCGTTTTACAGCGCATAGTGATTTGATTCCTTTTCGGGCCCGAGCAGTACGTGGCTCATATGTAATATGCCGATGATAATAGACCTTTCACCACTTTAAAACCTTTTGCTTACGGGTCCGTCGGCGTTTTTGTTGTCTACTCTGACCGTTAAGGGGCCAAAAAGTTTATGCCGCCAGCAGTTCTTTCGCGTTTGCGAGGGTATTGCGGGTCACTTCGCTACCACCCAACAGTCGCGCCAGTTCCTGCAGGCGCGCGCGTTTGTCCAGCGGCTGCATATGGGTTTCGGTCATTTCACCGTCAGTGTCTTTGCTGACATAGAAATGCTGATGACCACAGCCGGCCACCTGTGGAAGGTGCGTCACGCACATCACCTGGGTGGATTCTCCCAACTGGCGCAGAAGTTTGCCGACGACGGCGGCGGTTGGTCCGCTGATCCCGACATCCACTTCATCAAAAATCAGCGCCGGAGTTTCCATCTTACGGGCGGTGATCACCTGGATCGCCAGCGCGATACGCGACAGTTCGCCGCCGGAGGCGACTTTGGCTATGGGCTGCATGGGCTGCCCGGGGTTTGTCGTGACCCTGAACTCCACGCGATCCGCGCCGTCAAGGCTCAGATGATGTTCGTCAAAATTCACGGCAATAGTGAACTGGCCATGCGGCATAGAGAGTGAGTGCATACTCTCGGTAATCAACGCGCTTAGCTCCTGTGCATAGTGCAAACGCTGTTGATGTAGCGCCTTCGCGGACTCAAGCGCCTGCTGATGATGCTTGTTAACGGCCAGCGTCAGCGTTTCCAGCGAGTCAGCCTGATCGTCAAGCTGCTGCTGTTCTTCCAGCAGAGACTGATAATACTGCGGCAGCGCCTCCGGACTGACGTGATGCTTACGCGCCAGCGAGATTTGTTTTGAAATACGCTGTTCAAGTTCAAACAGGCGATTAGGATCTAAATCCAGACGATCGCAGTAATGGCGTAGCTCGTCGCTGGCCTCGGTTAACTGAATGGTCGCTTCTTCCAGCATATCCAGCACGCCGGAAAGTTTGCTGTCCATGCTGACCAGTTCGCCGACCAGTTGCTTCGCGGTATACAGCTGGCTTTGCAGGTTAACATCATCGCCATCCGCCAGCAGCGCCAGCGCATTCTGGCTGGTAGAGAGAAGCTGGCCGCTGTTGGCCAGCCGTTTGTACTCTTCATCAATTTGCTCAAATTCACCCGCCTGCGGGTTAAATTCGTTAAGCTCTTTGAGTTGATATTGCAACAGCTCGGCGCGTGCGGCGCGTTCCTGGCTCTGCTGTTGATGATGCGCCAGATCGCGGCAGCTTTGATGCCACAACTGGTAGCGCGAAGCCATGTCCTGCACCAACTGGGACTCATTGGCATAGCCGTCGAGCAGCGATTTCTGGTGCTCAGGTTTGATCAGCAACTGATGGGCATGCTGGCCGTGAATCTGAATTAACAATTGGCCCAGCTCGCGAAGCTGAGAGAGGGGAACGGCAGTGCCATTGATAAAGCCGCGGGAGCGTCCGTCGCTGCTAATGACGCGGCGAAGTAAACACTCACGTCCGTCTTCGAGCTGGTTGGCCTCCAGCCAACGCAGGGCGGCAGGCGTATCTTTCAGAGAAAAGCGAGCGCAGAGGTCGGCACGTGCGGCGCCGGCTCGCACCATGTCGGCGTCAGCCCGGCCTCCGAGACACAGGCCGAGTGCATCAATCGCAATGGATTTACCCGCCCCGGTTTCCCCGGTAATGACGGTCATTCCGCTCTGGAAATCGATCTCAAGTTCACGAACGATTGCAAAATTGCTGATGGTCAGTTGTGCCAACATAGCCGTTTTCCTGTATGAAAAACCATAACTGTAATTACATACAGTATAAACAGGTTTTTTATCCAGTAAAGAGGCTGGCGTGAAATTAAAATAATTTTTTTGACCAACCCAGCTTGGTGCTTAACGTATTGAAATAGCTATAATCTTTTGGGTGTATTAAGTTCAGGTGATAGTCGCAACGCCGAATCAGCACATCTTCGCCTTCCTGGATAGGCAGGGCGATCTGGCTATCACAGCTAATCTCAAGGTCGTTACGACGATGGGAAAAACGCAGCCGAATGGTACTGCTGCTGTTAATCACCAACGGGCGCGCGGAAAGGGTGTGCGGGAACATCGGCACCAGAGTGATCGCATCTAAAGAGGGGGTCAGAATCGGGCCGCCTGCCGAAAGCGAGTAGGCGGTAGAACCGGTTGGGGTCGAGATGATTAGCCCGTCTGAACGCTGTGAAAAGGCGAAGTTCTCGTCAATATAGACTTCAAACTCAATCATGTGCGCGACTTTACCGGGGTGCAGCACCACTTCGTTGATCGCCGTGCTGATGCGCTTCTGGCAATCCTGCTGGCAGACCTGCGCTTCCAGCAAAAAGCGCTGTTCCGCAATGTAATGGCCTTCCAGCACGTCGGCGAGCTGCTGCTGGGCGTTGTCAGGATCGAGATCCGTTAAAAACCCGAGATTGCCGCGGTTAATGCCAATCACTTTGATGTCATAACGCGCGAGGGTGCGCGCCGCGCCGAGCATGTTGCCGTCACCGCCAACCACTACCGCCAGATCCGCCTGCTGACCAATTTCGGCCAGGGTGCCGGTTTTAACGTTTTTCAACTGCAGCTCGTGCGCGATTTGCTGCTCAACAATGACTTCATAGCCCTTCGTGCATAACCATCGATAGAGCATTTCATGTGTTGTCAGAGCAGTGGGGTGACGTGGATGTCCCACTATGCCAATACACTTGAAATGATTATTCATTTTTCGAGGTCCTTGTAACGAAGATTGATGACAATGTGAGTGCTTCCCTTGAAACCCTGAATCCGATCCCCATAATAAGCGAAGTTAGCGAGATGAATGCGAAAAAAAACGCGGAGAAATTCATGAGTAGTAAAGAACAGAAAACGCCTGAGGGGCAAGCCCCGGAAGAAATTATCATGGAACAGCACGAAGAAGTTGAGGCGGTTGAATCAGACGCTTCTGCTGAGCAGGTGGATCCGCGCGATGAAAAAATTGCGAATCTGGAAGCGCAGCTTGCTGAAGCCCAGACGCGTGAACGCGACAGTCTGTTGCGCATGAAAGCGGAAATGGAAAACCTGCGCCGCCGCACCGAGCTGGACGTTGAGAAGGCGCACAAGTTCGCGCTGGAAAAATTCGTCAACGAGCTGCTGCCGGTGATCGACAGCTTGGATCGTGCGCTGGAAGTGGCTGATAAAGCTAATCCGGACATGGCGGCGATGATCGAAGGCATTGAACTGACGCTCAAATCCATGCTGGATGTGGTGCGCAAGTTTGGTGTTGAAGTGATTGCCGAGACCAACGTCGCGCTGGACCCGAACGTGCATCAGGCCATTGCGATGGTCGAGTCGGAAGAGGTCGCGCCGGGCAACGTGCTGGGTATTATGCAGAAAGGTTATACGCTGAACGGTCGTACGATTCGTGCGGCAATGGTCACGGTAGCGAAAGCCAAAGCGTAATGCGTGATCTGTAGCGCCGGGTGGCGGCTTGCGCCTTACCCGGCCTATCTATCCTGCGTCTTATTCCGCCACGCTCTCCCGCAGGGGCTTCACCGGCACCACTTTGACCTGCTTAATCATATTCTCCTGAACGTCGAGAATATCGATATCATACTGACCGATGCGCACCCGGGTGCCGGCGATCGGGATCTCTTCCAGCGCTTCCAGAATCACGCCATTTACTGTCCGCGCGTCATCTTCCGGCAGATGCCAGTTAAAGGCTTTGTTGATTTCACGCACGTTGGCGCTGCCGTCAATGATGACCGAGCCGTCATTCTGCGGTGTGACCTCTTCGGCCAGCGTTGGCGACATGGAGGTCGTAAAGTCACCGACGATCTCCTCAAGAATGTCCTCCACCGTCACCAACCCCTGAATATCGCCATACTCGTTGACCACCAGACCGACTTTCTTTTTGTTGCGCTGAAATTTAATCAGTTGGGTACTCAGCGGTGTGCCTTCCGGGACGTAGTAAATCTCATCGGCGGCGCGCAGCATGGTTTCTTTAGTGAACTCTTTTTTCTCGGACATCAGCCGCCAGGCTTCGCGCACCCGCAGCATGCTGATGGTGTCGTCCAGCGAATCGCGATACAGCACGATGCGTCCGTGCGGCGAGTGCGACAGTTGACGCACAATCGATTTCCAGTCGTCGTTGATGTCAATACCGATAATTTCATTACGCGGGACCATGATGTCATCGACAGTCATTTTTTCCAGGTCGAGCACCGACAACAGCATATCCTGGTTGCGACGAGAAATTTGCGAGCGGGATTCATTCACAATGGTGCGCAGTTCGTCTTTGCTCAGCGAACCGCTGACCACGATATCGGTTTTAATGCCCATCAGACGCATCAGCAACCGGGTAATGGTGTTCAGTAACCAGACCAGCGGCATCATTAATACTTGCAAGGGCGCAAGCAGGAAGCTGCTCGGATAAGCCACTTTTTCCGGATAGAGCGCGGCGATCGTTTTTGGCAGCACTTCGGCAAACACCAGCACGACAAAAGTCAGCACGCCGGTGGCAATCGCCACGCCCGCATCGCCATACAACCGCATACCGACAATGGTCCCGAGGGCGGAGGCGAGAATATTGACCAGGTTGTTGCCGATAAGCACCAGGCTAATCAGGCGATCCGGCTTACGCAGCAGTTTTTCCACCCGCTTTGCCGCCCGGTTTCCCTGCTTGGCCATGTGGCGCAGCCGGTAACGGTTAAGGGTCATCATTCCGGTTTCAGAACCGGAAAAATAGGCTGAGATGACCACCATGATGAGTAACGTGATGATCAGCGTGGTGGTTGAGATGTGTTCCAGGGGAGACTCCTTTTAGGGCTTAACTTACGACCTGCTGCAAAATCCGGCTGCCGAAATAGGCCAGCGTCAGAATGCCTGCGCCTGCGACGTTAAACCACACCACGCGGCGGCCGCGCCAGCCCTCATGATAATGTCCCCATAACAAAACAATATAGACAAACCACGCCACAATAGAGAGAACGGCTTTGTCGATGTTTTCCATGCTGAACAGGTTGTGCATGTAAAACAGGCCGGTACACAGCGTGAGCGTCAGCAACACCACGCCGATTTGCGTGATATGAAACATTTTGCGCTCAATGCTCATCAGCGGCGGCATTTCGTTACTGAACGCCAGCTTTTTGTTTTTCAACTGGTAGTCGATCCAGGCCAGCTGCAGCGCGTAAAGAGCGGCGATGATGAGCGTCGCGTAGGAAAACAGCGACAGCCCGATATGGATCATCATGCCCGGAGTGGCTTCAAGATGCGTTATGTATTCGTTTGGCATAAAGGTCGCGAAAGCCAGATTGATGAGCGCGAAAGCGTACACGATCGGCAGCAACAGCCAGCCGCGGTTGCGTGAGGCGACAATCGTCATCACCGTACAGATCATCAGGCTCACCAGCGACCCGACGTTAAGCAGGCTCAGATTTTGTCCGCCTTCACCTGCGGGAAGGATACGGGCTTCCAGCGCAAAAGCGTGGCACACCAGCGCGACGACCGCAGAAAGAATAGCCATACGCCGCCAGCCGCTGTTTTTTTGCAGCAGAGCGGGAACGATCAGCGCGAGGCTGACGGAATAGGCGACAAGGGCGAGCAAAGCAAAAACGGGCATAGTGATGTCGACAATTAGCCAGTGAGAAAGAGAAGCAGTATAACGTTACGTGACCGCTGCTCCAACCGTTGCATAACAACAAAGGCGGCTTCATGTTATACTGCGACAAAATTCTGTTCCTGTGTCGCATGAGCGACCAACCGTTTCCACCCCAGGCGAGAGACAATGTTTGATAATTTAACCGATCGTTTGTCGCGCACGCTGCGCAATATCAGTGGCCGTGGACGCCTTACTGAAGACAACGTTAAAGAGACGCTGCGCGAAGTGCGCATGGCGCTGCTGGAGGCTGACGTTGCGCTGCCGGTAGTGCGTGAGTTTATCAATCGCGTAAAAGAGAAAGCGGTTGGCCACGAAGTCAACAAGAGCCTGACGCCGGGGCAAGAGTTCGTCAAAATTGTTCGTAACGAACTCGTCGCGGCGATGGGCGAAGAAAACCAGTCCCTGAACCTGGCCGCGCAGCCGCCCGCCGTGGTGTTGATGGCGGGGTTGCAGGGGGCGGGTAAAACCACCAGCGTCGGCAAACTGGGTAAATTCCTGCGTGAAAAGCACAAAAAGAAAGTGCTGGTCGTTTCTGCGGACGTGTATCGTCCGGCGGCGATCAAACAGCTGGAAACGCTGGCCGAGCAGGTTGGCGTGGATTTCTTCCCGTCTGACGTCGGCCAGAAGCCCGTCGATATCGTTAACGGCGCGCTGAAGGAAGCGAAGCTGAAGTTCTACGACGTGCTGCTGGTGGACACCGCTGGTCGTCTGCACGTTGACGAAGCGATGATGGACGAAATCAAGCAGGTTCACGCCTCTATCAATCCGGTAGAGACCCTGTTTGTGGTCGACGCCATGACCGGTCAGGATGCGGCGAACACCGCGAAGGCGTTTAACGAAGCGCTGCCGCTGACCGGCGTGGTGCTGACTAAAGTCGACGGCGATGCCCGTGGCGGCGCCGCGCTCTCTATTCGTCATATCACCGGTAAGCCGATCAAGTTCCTCGGCGTGGGCGAGAAAACCGACGCGCTGGAGCCTTTCCACCCGGATCGTATTGCTTCACGTATTCTCGGTATGGGCGATGTGCTGTCGCTGATCGAAGATATCGAAAGCAAAGTTGACCGCGCGCAGGCCGAGAAGCTGGCTACCAAGCTGAAAAAAGGCGACGGTTTCGATCTCACCGACTTCCTTGAGCAGCTGCGCCAGATGAAAAACATGGGCGGCATGGCGAGCCTGATGGGCAAGCTGCCGGGCATGGGCCAGATTCCCGATAACGTTAAATCGCAGATGGATGACAAAGTGCTGGTGCGCATGGAGGCGATCATCAACTCGATGACGTTGAAAGAGCGCGCGAAGCCGGAAATCATCAAAGGCTCCCGCAAACGCCGTATCGCAGCCGGCTGCGGTATGCAGGTGCAGGACGTTAACCGCCTGTTGAAACAGTTCGACGACATGCAGCGCATGATGAAGAAGATGAAGAAGGGCGGGATGGCGAAGATGATGAGAAGTATGAAGGGCATGATGCCGCCAGGCTTCCCTGGCCGCTGATCTTTTCCGGCCTGGCTCATTTGCCATTTCGGCGCCGGGGTGTGCTCGCCATCCTCACGTACTGCGTGTACGCTCCGGTGGCTGCGCGCACGCCGGCACCGAACTGGCTGCACCGCCGACGGCCTTTTGCAGCAGAGTGATTAACTGCTGATTGCAATTTCCCCAGAAATCAGTAAAATTTTCGGGCTTTTAATATGACGCCGGGCTCCGTTCCTCGATGGGGCCCGGTTGTTTTATTCACACAAGAGGATGTTATGGTAACTATTCGTTTAGCACGTCACGGCGCTAAAAAGCGTCCGTTCTACCAGGTTGTTGTTACTGACAGCCGTAACGCACGTAACGGTCGCTTCATTGAGCGCGTAGGTTTCTTCAACCCAATCGCCAGCGAAAAAGAAGAAGGCACTCGCCTGGATCTGGATCGCATCGCTCACTGGGTTGGCCAGGGCGCGACCATTTCCGATCGCGTAGCAGCGCTGATCAAAGCAGCAAACAAAGCAGCTTAATCTGTCACGGTGGTCATGATGAGCAAACAACTCACCGCGCAAGCGCCCGCAGACCCTATTGTTTTAGGGAAAATGGGGTCGTCTTACGGTATTCGTGGGTGGCTCAGAGTGTTTTCCTCCACTGAAGACGCTGAAAGCATTTTTGACTATCAGCCCTGGTTTATCCAGAAGGCGGGTCAGTGGCAGCAAGTCCAGTTGGAAAGCTGGAAGCACCACAATCAGGATTTGATCATCAAGCTGAAAGGCGTTGACGATCGCGATGCGGCGAACCTGCTGACCAATTGTGAAATTGTCGTGGATTCTTCGCAATTGCCTGCGCTGGAAGACGGTGACTATTACTGGAAAGACCTGATGGGCTGCCAGGTAGTGACCACCGAAGGCTACGATCTCGGTAAAGTCGTCGATATGATGGAAACCGGATCGAATGACGTCATCGTCATTAAGGCAAACCTGAAAGATGCGTTTGGTATCAAGGAACGCCTCGTGCCGTTCCTCGATGGGCAGGTTATCAAGAAAGTCGATCTCACTACGCGTACTATCGAAGTAGATTGGGATCCTGGTTTTTAAACCACTGGATAAGCGGTAAATGACGGCGTGATGGGGATTGGCTGTGTTTATAGGTATCGTTAGCCTGTTTCCAGAAATGTTTCGTGCAATTACCGATTACGGGGTAACTGGCCGGGCTGTAAAAAATGGCCTGCTGAACATCCAGAGCTGGAGTCCGCGTGACTTCACGCACGACCGGCACCGTACCGTGGACGATCGTCCTTACGGCGGCGGACCGGGGATGTTAATGATGGTGCAACCTTTGCGGGACGCCATTCATGCAGCAAAAAGCGCGGCGGGTGAAGGCGCTAAGGTGATATATCTGTCACCTCAGGGACGCAAGCTTGATCAAGCGGGCGTCAGCGAACTGGCAACGAATCAAAAGCTGATTCTGGTGTGTGGTCGCTACGAAGGCATAGACGAGCGCGTGATCCAAACCGAAATTGACGAAGAGTGGTCAATCGGCGATTACGTTCTCAGCGGTGGAGAGCTACCAGCGATGGTACTGATTGACTCCGTATCCCGGTTCATTCCGGGAGTTCTGGGTCATGAGGCATCGGCAACGGAAGATTCCTTTGCGGATGGATTGCTGGACTGCCCGCACTATACCCGGCCTGAAGTGTTAGAAGAGATGGAAGTACCGGCAGTATTGCTGTCAGGAAACCATGCTGAGATACGTCGCTGGCGTCTGAAGCAGTCGCTGGGCCGCACCTGGCTTAGAAGACCTGAACTTCTGGAAAACCTGGCTCTGACTGAAGAGCAAGCAAGGTTGCTGGCGGAGTTCAAAAAAGAGCACGCACAGGCAACATAAACATGATGGGATGGCATAAGCCCCCGAATATCAGTTTACCCAGGATAAGAGATTAAATTATGAGCAACATTATTAAGCAACTTGAACAAGAGCAGATGAAGCAGGACGTGCCTTCCTTCCGTCCGGGTGACACCGTGGAAGTGAAAGTATGGGTTGTTGAAGGTTCCAAAAAACGTCTGCAGGCATTCGAGGGCGTGGTTATCGCTATTCGTAACCGCGGTCTGCACTCTGCATTCACTGTTCGTAAAATTTCCAACGGCGAAGGCGTTGAGCGTGTCTTCCAGACTCACTCTCCGGTTGTTGACAGCATCACTGTCAAACGTCGTGGTGCCGTTCGTAAAGCTAAACTGTACTACCTGCGTGAGCGTACTGGTAAGGCTGCTCGTATCAAAGAGCGTCTTAACTAAGATATCGCTCAGGCGACATCCTGTTAGAAGGGGCTGGCCAGATGGCTGGCCCTTTTTTTATCCCCGAAAGCTCGTAGCGTTAACCATTAATTCATAAATCATTTACAATGCCTGCCGTGTCTTGCGGGAGGGATCGTGGTTATCGGGCAATTTCGTCAGCCAGGTGTTCAGCGCAACGCGGCATGGCTCGCGCTGTTTGCGATCCTGCTGATAATCATCTCGCCGCCGATCTCCATCGCGCTGCAAAAAGATCCGATGCGCGCTATGCCGGGCATGCACCATGAAATGGACATGACGGCGGACCACGCGCCGCATCACGATGTTTCGTCTTTCACCCCGCTTACTGTCGATCACGGTGAAGCGTGCGGTTACTGTGTGCTACTGGCGCATGTGCCGGGCCTGCTCCTGGCGCGGGTGATTCTACCCGCTGACCTGTTGCTCAGGCAGATGAACCGGCCATCACGCCCATCGGTAAACCACTGGCACTTTTTCCCCTGGCTGTATCCTGATACTCGCGCGCCTCCGTACTGCTCTACTGCTTCCTGACCCTGAAAAATAAGATTGTGCGCGCAAGCGTCACGACACCTTTTTGCTTTTTCTGAGGAAAAGTATGACAACCTGCACACCGCGCGCGGCATGGCTTACCCTGCTGCGGCGTCTCCATTTCTACATTGGTCTGTTCGTTGGGCCTTTTATCTTTATTGCCGCGCTGACCGGCACGCTTTATGTCGCGACGCCACAGCTGGAAGCGTCGCTCTACGCGCAGGCGCTTACAGGGACTGCGCAAGGTCAGCCGCAGTCGCTGGCGGCGCAAATTGACGCCGCTCAACGGTTCGCCGGAAACGCGCAACCCCTGCACGCTGTTCGTCCCGGACTCGAGCCGGGGAGGACGACACGGGTCATGTTTGCGGATCCGCGCCTTGCCGCCTCGGAGCATCGGGCTATTTTTATCGATCCCGTTACCCTGGCGATAAAAGGGGATATGACGGTTTATGGCACCAGCGGGATTTTACCGCTGCGTCAGTGGATAGATTACGCCCATCGATCGTTACTGCTGGGGGAGGTTGGACGTATTTACAGTGAGCTGGCCGCCTCATGGATGTGGGTGGCGGCACTGGGTGGGGCATTGCTCTGGTATCTCACGCGGCCAAAGCGTCGCCTGAACAATCCGCGTCAGAAATACCGTCGTCTGCACGTTTCGCTCGGATGGCTGCTGTTGGCTGGAATGCTACTTTTTTCTGCCACTGGCCTGACGTGGTCGCAATGGGCGGGCGGTAACGTGGATCGGATGCGTACGGCGTTTGGCTGGCTGACTCCGCAGGTGAATACGCAGCTTCACGGGCACAGTCCGGCGCAGAATGAACATGCGGGACATCATGGCGCGATGAGCATGTCCGCCGGGCCTGTCGATATCCGCTTGTTTGATCCTGTGTTGCAGGCGGCGCAGGCGGCGGGAATTGATGCCAGCGAAGTGGAAATTCGTCCGGCGAAAGACACACAGCATGGCTGGACGGTCAGCGAAATCGATCGTCGCTGGCCCACCCAGGTCGATGCCGTTTCCGTCAACCCGACCACATTGCAGATTATCGACAGTATCGACTTCACGCAGTTTCCTCTGATGGCGAAACTGACCCGCTGGGGCGTGGATTTTCATATGGGCATTCTGTTTGGCCTGCCTAATCAACTGCTGCTGATAGGCTTTGGCGTGGGGCTTTGTGTGATGATTGCGCTGGGCTACCGGATGTGGTGGATACGTCGCCCTGCGCGCCCTGCGGTCAGTCCGGCGCAAACGTTGCTGGAAAGCTGGCTAATGCTGAACGGCGGAGGACGCGTCGGGTCAGTGTTGCTGGCGGTTACGTTGGGCATGGCGATGCCGGTTCTGGGGCTAAGTTTGACGCTGTTTATGCTGGTCGACTGGCTACGCTGGTATAGCGCCTCGCGCAGGGTTCTGGCGCAGTCAGCCGACTAAGACTTAAGGCGTGCTGATGACTACGGCGACGCGGCGGTTTTCAGCACGGCCTTTTGCGGTCTTGTTACTGGCGACAGGATATTTTTTGCCTAATCCCTGCGTTGTCAGATGACTACGCGGGATCTGCGCGCCTTCCGCCCATGCATCGGCCACAACGTTGGCGCGTTTCAGGGACAGGGCTTCGTTGTAGCTGTCTTCGCCATAATTATCAGTATGCCCGTCCATGCGCGCATGTTTCAGGCCAACGGAGGCCAGACGGGCAGCCATTGTCTGGATCTGTCGTTGACTTTCAGCACGCAGCTTATAGTCGTTTTTATCAAACAGGATGGTGTCCGACATACCCAAAGACCAGCTCCCCGCCGACTCGGTAAACCCGTATGACTGCATGGCAGCGACCTGCTGCGGGGTAAACGTTCCCTGCGGCGCCTGGCAGCCAGCCAGGAGGAGAGCAACAACAAAAGGCGATAAAAGACGTTTCAGCATGGGGGAATCCTTATTATTTGATCACGCGTTCGACACGCTGATGTTTGGCCAGATACATATTGCGGTCGGCCAGTTCTTGTAATTTTTCGGCTGAGGCGTGCTCCCACGTCAGGGCATAGCCCATACTCAGCGTCATGCTGGTCAGATGGCCGTTGTGCAGGTCAAAAGGCCGGTTAAATTCCTGCGCCAGCGCGGCGCATATGCGCTGCACTTCGTATTCGGAATGTACGCCGTAGAGGACCATCGCAAACTCGTCCCCGCCAAGACGATAGGGCTGGTGGCGGTTGCCGCCAAATTCCGCGAGTCGCTTAGCCACTTCGATCAAAACCCGGTCTCCCGCCGCATGGCCCCAGGTATCGTTAACGAATTTAAAGTTGTCGCCGTCAAGGAACAGCAGCGCTGAGCTACTGCGGGCGGCGTCATCATTCATGAGCGCGTTGATCGTGCTGCGAAAAGCAGCGCGGTTAGCCAGTCCGGTCAGCGGATCGTGCAGTGCCGTGCGTAGCAGTTGGGCGTTCCTCGCCTGGAGACGCAGTTGCCACTCCTCCATTTCATCCAGCAGGCTGTTGAAGTCCTGGGCAAAACGGTGAAACTCCTCAATTCGCTCCTCTGATACGCGACGGGAAAAATTCCGGTTGGTACGCACATCGTGCACGACGTCGGTGATATTTTGCAGCGCTACGACGACGCCGTTGTGCAGATGGCGCGTCAGGAGGATGGCGATACCGGACGCCAGCAGGATCGAGCCGGTGAGGACGGCCAGCGACAGCCAGAGAAAATGGCTGATTAAGCTGTCACGCGCGGTTATCCGCACTTCGCCAATGATTTCCCCGTTATGCCAGACAGGTTGCGAGACCGGCAATGGAAAAAGCCACTGGCTGATGTAACCACTGAGTTTGTCGTCAGTTTCCTGTGCGTTATAGCGCCAGCTGGCGATGACGTTCTCATTTTTATCGCGTACATCGGCGGCAGAAAACTGACCCTGCTGGCCGAGCGCCGCCAGCGTTTCGGTCGCTGCGGCATCGTCTGCGAACACGAGCGCGGCCTCCAGACTGTGGGTCATGGTGGCGGCGGTCAGTTCCAGATTTTTTTGCGCATACTGTTTCAGCGTCAGCACAGAGGCGACGCTAAGCAACAGCCAGATCAACGTCATGGTCACCACCACGCTGATCATGCTTATGCGTCTCAAGGCTCGCTTAAACGTTGGACGCGTCGTGCGGGAAAGATCCTTATCCATGCTTTTTATTCCGTGCGAGCATCAGTACATCCGGATTGACCCTGACGCCGCTGTGCGCCAGAGAATCCAGATTTACGGCGAATCTGACATCATTATTTTGAATAATAAGACAAAAGGCGCTGCCAATAATGCATTCAGCATTTTGTTCCGCAATTAATAACAAAGCCTTAGAGGGATATTTATTGGCTAATTCAACCTGAGCGGCCGGAGATTCATTGCCGAAATAAACGCCATCACAACGTGCGACCAGTGCCTCTTGTTCGTTACGAATAATAACAGGTTGATAGGGCAGGGAGGTATCGTCACTGTCACCCAATACGCTAACGAAACGGGATGAAGTGAAAATGCATAGCCTGGGCGGCGCGGAGAGCGCAGGCCAGCGCGTATAGCTCACAATGCCTGAGACAATTGCACGCACATTTTTGGCGTCATCGGGTAATTCCTGAGCATAAACCGGCGATCCTGCCAGCAATAGCATCAGCAGCACCAGAAGTCGGTGAGAATAGAACATGAGCGGCGTCCTCACCCGTATCTTTCGTAACGCATTAAATACATCCTTGATTGTTTGCAGCAAAATAACATTATTTTGCATAGGCGTCATTACGCCAAAGATATTTATGTTTTGTCCTTAAGTTAAATCTTATTAATCAATATTGCCGGGACGGTTTTTTTATCTTTCTTGCCGTAATCGTACAATTTTATTTAAGTTTAAAATCCGCGACAGAATTGAGTGTAAAGTAAAGTGTACGATTTTGTGCGTGTCATAATCAGTATTATAGGTGCTTGTACAATAAACTTTACGTATTTTGGATTGATATCTTTACTCTTTGTGTTATCGTTACGTCATCCTCGCTGAGGACAACTATCGCAAACGAGCTAAAACAGGATCGCCATCATGCAAAAAGACGCGCTGAACAACGTACACATCACCGACGAACAGGTTTTGATGACCCCGGAACAACTCAAAGCGGCATTCCCGCTGAGTCAGGCGCAAGAGGCGCAGATCGCCCAGTCGCGCAAAACCATTTCTGATATTATCGCCGGGCGCGATCCGCGTCTGCTGGTGGTGTGTGGTCCATGTTCTATTCACGATCCTGATGCCGCTCTTGAATACGCCCGTCGATTTAAAGCCCTTGCCGCAGAGGTCAGCGATAGCCTCTACCTGGTGATGCGCGTCTATTTTGAAAAACCCCGTACCACCGTCGGCTGGAAAGGGTTAATTAACGATCCTCATATGGATGGCTCTTTCGACGTTGAAGCGGGTTTGAAGATTGCGCGTCAGTTGCTGCTTGAACTCGTTCATATGGGACTGCCGCTGGCGACAGAAGCCCTTGATCCAAACAGTCCGCAGTACCTCGGGGATTTGTTTAGCTGGTCGGCTATTGGCGCGCGCACCACGGAGTCGCAGACTCACCGTGAAATGGCGTCCGGCCTGTCGATGCCGGTCGGGTTTAAAAACGGCACTGACGGCAGTCTGGCGACGGCGATTAACGCCATGCGCGCCGCCGCCCAGTCGCACCGCTTTGTGGGGATCAACCAGGCCGGGCAGGTTGCGCTGCTGCAAACGCAGGGCAACCCGGACGGACATGTGATCCTGCGCGGTGGTAAAGCGCCGAACTACAGTCCGGCCGATGTCGAACAGTGCGAAAAAGAGATGTCGCAGGCGGGACTGCGGCCTTCACTGATGGTAGATTGCAGTCATGGTAACTCCAATAAAGATTACCGCCGTCAGCCTGCCGTGGCGGAGTCTGTGGTTGCGCAAATTAAAGATGGCAACCGTTCCATCATTGGCTTGATGATTGAAAGTAATATTCACGAAGGTAATCAGTCTTCTGAGCAACCGCGCAGCGATATGAAATACGGCGTGTCCGTTACCGATGCCTGCATTAGCTGGGAAACGACGGATGCGCTGCTGCGTGAAATTCACAAAGACCTGAACGGCCAGCTGGCGGCGCGCAAGGCTTAAGAGGTTTGTTATGGTGGCTGAATTGACCGCATTACGCGATCAAATTGATGAAGTGGATAAGGCGCTGCTGGACTTACTGGCGCGTCGCCTGGAACTGGTGGCGGAGGTCGGCGAAGTCAAAAGCCGCTTTGGGCTGCCTATTTATGTCCCCGAGCGCGAGGCCGCTATGCTGGCTTCGCGCCGTGCGGAAGCGGAAGCGCTGGGCGTACCGCCAGATCTGATTGAGGATGTGCTGCGCAGGGTGATGCGCGAGTCCTATTCCAGCGAAAACGACAAAGGGTTTAAAACGCTTTGTCCGACGCTGCGTCCGGTGGTCATCGTCGGCGGTGGCGGCCAGATGGGACGACTGTTTGAAAAAATGCTCACCTTGTCGGGCTACAAGGTGCGTATTCTGGAACAGCAGGACTGGGATCGCGCGCCGGAGATCGTCGCGGATGCCGGGATGGTGATTGTCAGCGTGCCTATCCATGTCACTGAACAAGTGATTGCTCGACTGCCGCGTTTACCGTCCGACTGTATTCTGGTGGATCTGGCCTCAGTGAAAAATGGGCCGTTGCAGGCAATGCTTGCCGCCCATGACGGGCCAGTGGTGGGTCTGCACCCGATGTTTGGTCCGGACAGCGGTAGCCTGGCGAAACAGGTGGTAGTCTGGTGTGACGGGCGAAACCCGGAGGCCTATCAATGGTTTCTTGAGCAGATTCAGGTCTGGGGAGCGCGACTGCACCGCATCAGTGCCGTAGAACATGACCAGAATATGGCGTTTATCCAGGCGTTGCGCCACTTTGCGACCTTTGCTTACGGGCTGCATCTGGCGGAAGAAAACGTGCAGCTTGAACAACTCCTGGCGCTCTCTTCGCCGATCTATCGCCTCGAACTGGCAATGGTCGGGCGGCTGTTTGCGCAGGACCCGCAGCTGTACGCCGACATCATTATGTCGTCGGAAAGTAATCTGGCGCTGATTAAACGCTACTACAAACGCTTTGGCGAGGCGATCGGTCTGCTTGAACAGGGAGATAAACAGGCGTTTATTGACAGCTTCCGCAAAGTCGAGCACTGGTTCGGGGACTACGCGAAACGCTTCCAGCAGGAAAGCCGTACCTTACTGCGACAGGCCAACGACAGCCGACAATAATCCTCACGCTGGTCTGATTCGGGCCAGCGTGTAACGCCCTTTGGCCTACGAATTTGCTGGTGGTTTTTCCGCATCGTTAGCGCCAGGAGGGTTATACTGAAAAACCAGCGGGACTACCGCTGGTTTTTTTATTTGGGGATTCGTCATGGCTGAACCACGCGTGTTATTTGACTATACCGGACAGTTGCCGGAATGCCCGACCTGGAGTGCGGGCGAGAATGCGCTCTACTGGGCGGATATTCTGGAAGGAGAGATCCATCGCTACCATTTGACGACAGGAGAACACATCGTTCTGGCGTTCCCGGAAGAGGTTGGATGCTTTGCGCTGCGCGAGCGTGGCGGATTTATTGTTGCGTTGCGTAATGCTATCTGGCTGACCGATAAAAACGGTCTGCTTCAGCGAAAAGTGTGCGATAACCCGTCGAACCCGCAGCTGGCGCGTTTCAACGATGGCGGCACCGATCATGACGGACGTTTTTACGCCGGGACCTTCTGGGGCCCCGGAGACTACAACGGCGCGATGTTGATGCGCATCGATAACGACCTAACGCCAAAGGTGATTCAGTGTGATATCCACGGGCATAACGGGCTGGCGTTCAGTCCGGATAAGCAATGGATGTATACCTCTGATACGCCAAACGGCGTGATCTGGCGTGCGCCGCTGGACGCGCAGGGCGAGCCGGGAAAACGTGAGGCGTTCCGTCGTTTTCAGGCCGGGGAGGGGATCCCGGACGGTGCGGCAATGGACGTGGAAGGCTGCTACTGGAGCGCGTTGTTCGACGGCTGGCGGATTGCCCGCTTTTCTCCCCTGGGCGAACAGCTTGAGGAATACCGGTTGCCGGTGCGTTGTCCGACAATGGTCTGCTTTGGCGGCGACGACATGAAAACGCTGTTTATCACCACCACGCGGGAAAACATGCGCGAAGAAGAGGTGGCGGAATATCCGCTTTCCGGGGCGATCTTCACCCTGCCGGCGAGGGTGGCAGGGATGAAGAAAAAGCCGTTTATCGAACGTTAAGAAGGATCGACCGGAACAACGTTTTCGCTCGGATAGCAGCCCAGCACCTTCATCGAGCGGGTAATTTCGCCCAGCTCTTTCAGCGCCTTTTGCATTTCCGGCGCTTCCAGGTTGGCCTGAATATCAAGATAAAACATCTCTTCCCATGGGTTGCCGTAGATAGGGCGGGACTCCAGGCGAGTCATAATCAGATGATGATTACGCAGAACCAGCAGCGCTTCCACCAGGGCGCCGGCCTGCTGGCCCGTCGCCATCAGGAGCGTGGTTTTCGCCGGAACCTGATCGGACACGTTAATCGCTTTACGTGCCAGTACGATAAAGCGGGTGATATTCTGCGTCTGGTTCGCCTCAATACGTTCCAGTACTTGCAGGCCATGCAGCACGCCGCCCGCCTCGCTGCCCAATGCCGCCACGCGCGGAGAATTCGCCTGCGCAACTTTTTCCATCGCTGCGGAAGTACTTTCGGTGTATTCGATTTTCCAGTGCGGGTAACGATTGAGGAATTTGCTGCACTGCTGGAACGGTTGCGGATGGCTGTACACCGTGTCGATGGTGTCGAGATCGGTGGTGCCGGAGACCAGCACACAATGGTCGATCACAATCGTCATCTCGCCCACAATGGAAAGGCTGGTATGCTGCAGGAGATCGTAGACATCGTTAATGCCGCCTGAACTGGTGTTTTCAATGGGCACCACCGCGTAGTCAGCCTGTCCTGTTTCGACCTGATTAAAGATATCGGCAAACTTCGCGCAACCACTTTCAATGAACTGTTCGAAATGACGCGCGGCGTACTGACGGGCGGCGAGATGGGAGTAAGAGCCTTTTGGTCCCAGAAACGCCACGCGGGCAGAATGGGGATTGATCTTATTCAGATGCTGCTGGAGCAGCGCCTGCTGGGTAAGAACCGAGTCTTCAATAATAAGCTGAAAAAGGCGGGTGATATAATGGGCATCCAGATGGTGCGCTTTGCCAAGCTGAATCAACCGGTCCAGAAGGTCGCGCTCGCGGTCGATATCGCGTACCGGTCGATGGGATTCAAGCTTTGCTTTACCCACTTCGACCGCCAGCCCGCGCCGTTCGGCCAGTAACGCCAGCAGTTTTGCATCAAGCGCACTGATTTTGTCACGCAGCGCCAGTAATGGATTTTCCGATGTCATAGTGTTGCCTTTCTTGTTATCAATAAAAAAGGCCCCCCGGAGTGGGAGGCCTTGTTATTCGTCTTCGCATTCTTTTTCACACGACGAAAGCCTCCCGTTCAGGGGAAGGTAAAAAAGAAGGCGAAGAAGAACGGCGTAAGTTGCATATCAGTTTCCTTAAGTGACGCTAGTAAAGTACCCGCACTGTTTTCATGCTGTCAACAAAAAACGCGCCCGAAGGCGCGTTGGCGATACACTCAATGTAAGGGACTATTCTTCGTCTGCTTCAGCGAAGTTTGCGTCTTTAACTGACGCGGTTGCGCGACGCGCTTCGCCTTTGTGCTGCACTTTATTGAGCTGCCGTTCCAGCTTGTTGATCAAATCGTTAATCGCGGTATACATATCTTCATGTTTTGCGCTGGCGACCAGATGTCCGTTTGGTGTATTGATGGTGGCATCAGCGGTGAAACCCTGTGGCTCCTTGGACAGAATGATATGTGGGTTAATCAGGTGTGTTTGCCATTTTTCCAGTTTGGCGAGACGGTCTGCGACATGTTGGCGAATTGCCGGAGTAATTTCCATTTGTTTACTGGTAATGTTCATTGTCATAAATTTTACCTCTTGTCTTTCCCGTCTTGGTGATTTCAGCATACCGTTCCTAATGTCAAAATGTGTGATTTGAATCACATTATTTTGTCACTTTTTGTCAAGGAAGCCTTTTTGTGAGGCATCGCAGGAGAAGGTGATATTTCACTTGAGGAAAGGGGAAAAGCGGGCCATAGTTGATGAGTTAGGTTACCGGGAAAACGGACCTGACGTGATGCGAAACGAATAAAAAACGGCAGCCCAAGGGCTGCCGTTTTGCTTGCGAAATCGCGATTCAGGTGTTGCTGCTGTTGGCGGCAATGATTTTTGCCACTTTCTCAGCCTGGGTCGTCATCTGCATTTCGCGGTAGGCGTTTTCCATTAGCGGCAGAGCGTCGCGTGTGGCCTGGGTATCCGGGAAATCACGCAGCATACCTTCCACACGGTTCACCACGGCGACCCATGCGCCACGTTTGGTGTAGTATTCCGCCACGGAATATTCGTATTTCGCCAGACGATCTTTCAGGAACACGAGACGTTTAGTGGCGTCTGTGGTGTACTGGCTGTTCGGGTAGCCGCGCACCAGTTTGGAAAAGTCATTAAACGCAGCGCGTGCGTGCTGCGGGTCGCGGTCACTGCGATCGACGCCGAAGAAGCCCTGTAGCGCGCTGTCATCTAACGCCATATTGGTCAGGCCACGCATATACATGACATAATCAATATTGGGATGTGTCGGATTCAGGCGGATAAAGCGATCGATAGCGGCCTGAGCCAGCGGCAGATCGGCGTTTTTGTAGTAGGCGTAGATGAGATCCAACTGCACCTGCTGGGAATACGGGCCGAATGGATAGCGGTTATCCAACGCTTCTAATTGCGTTATTGCCTGTTTCCAGTTACCGTCCTGCAGCTTTTGCTGAGCAGTCGCGTAGATTTCATTAGGCGGATTATCGGGCACCTCTTCCTTTGAACCAGAGCAACCCGCCAAAAACAGGCTCAACGTGGCTGCTGCCACCAGATATTTCATGCGCGTCATGACGTTTTGACTTTCCTCAAAATGTTTTTGCGGGAGATTCTCTGTTCCTGCTCCCGGTTAAGACCAGCTACAATAGCACACTATATTAAACGGCAAAGCCGTAAAACCCAACGTTAAACGAAGAAGCTGTATATGGCACAACGAGTACAACTCACCGCAACGGTATCCGAAAATCAACTCGGTCAACGCTTAGATCAGGCTTTGGCCGAAATGTTCCCGGATTATTCACGTTCGCGCATAAAAGAATGGATTCTCGATCGGCGCGTGCTGGTCAACGGTAAAATTTGCGACAAACCGAAAGAAAAAGTCTTAGGCGGTGAACAGGTCGCTATTGACGCGGAGATCGATGAAGAAATCCGCTTTGAGCCTCAGGATATCCCACTGGATATCGTTTATGAAGACGATGACATCATTGTTATTAACAAACCTCGCGATCTGGTCGTGCATCCGGGGGCCGGGAATCCCGATGGCACCGTATTAAACGCCTTGCTGCATTACTACCCGCCGATTGCCGACGTGCCGCGCGCGGGGATTGTCCACCGTCTGGATAAAGACACTACCGGTCTGATGGTGGTGGCGAAAACCGTTCCGGCGCAGACGCGTCTGGTTGAGGCGCTTCAGCTGCGCGAGATCACCCGTGAATACGAAGCCGTCGCTATCGGTCATATGACCGCGGGCGGCACGGTGGAAGAGCCTATCAGCCGTCACCCGACCAAACGTACCCACATGGCGGTGCATCCGATGGGAAAACCGGCGGTCACGCACTATCGCATCATGGAACACTTCCGTGTGCACACGCGTCTTAGGTTGCGTCTGGAAACCGGGCGTACCCATCAGATCCGCGTGCACATGGCGCACATTACCCATCCGCTGGTGGGCGACCCGGTATACGGCGGTCGCCCGCGTCCGCCGAAAGGCGCCTCGGAGGCGTTTATCTCCACGTTGCGTAAGTTCGATCGCCAGGCGCTGCATGCCACTATGCTGCGCTTGTATCACCCGATCTCCGGTATCGAAATGGAATGGCATGCGCCAATTCCGCAGGATATGGTTGAGCTTATCGACGCCATGCGCGCGGATTTTGAAGAACATAAGGATGACGTGGCCTGGTTATGAGTATGCTCATTGTCCCGCAGTGGCCACTGCCGGAAGGCGTGGCGGCATGCAGTTCGACCCGTATCGGCGGGGTAAGTTTACCGCCTTATGATGCGATGAACCTGGGCGCCCACTGTGGCGACAACCCGACGCATGTTGAAGAGAACCGTAATCGGCTGTTTGCTGCGGGCAATTTGCCTTCAATGCCCGTCTGGCTGGAACAGGTTCATGGTAAGGATGTGCTGAAACTGACTGGTGGCCCTTACGCATCCAGACGTGCGGATGCCTCATACAGCAACACGCCGGGCGCGCTATGTGCGGTAATGACGGCAGATTGCCTGCCGGTACTGTTTTGCAACCGGGCAGGAACAGAAGTCGCGGCGGCCCACGCGGGCTGGCGCGGATTATGTGCAGGGGTGCTTGAAGAAACGCTCGCCTGCTTTGCGGATAAACCTGAAAATATTATGGCGTGGCTGGGTCCGGCCATCGGCCCGACAGCCTTTGAAGTGGGGGCTGAGGTGCGTGAGGCGTTTTGTATTAAGGACGCCCGAGCGCACGAAGCCTTTGCGCCGCATGGCGAAAAATATCTGGCGAATATTTATCAGCTTGCCCGTCAACGGCTGGCAAATGTCGGCGTTGAGCAAATATTCGGCGGCAATCGCTGTACTTTTAGTGAAAATGAGACTTTCTTCTCTTATCGTCGCGACAAGACCACGGGGCGTATGGCAAGTTTTATTTGGCTGATATAACCTAAAGAATCAAGACGATCCGGTACGCGTAATTTTCTTTTCACATAATTCAGGTCATTAACCTTGAATAATTGAGGGATGACCTCATTTAATCTCCAGTAGCAAATTTGACCTGTTATGGGAGGAGTTATGCGTCTGGATCGTCTTACCAACAAATTCCAGCTTGCTCTTGCCGATGCCCAGTCGCTCGCACTGGGGCACGACAACCAATTCATCGAACCTTTACATTTAATGAGCGCCTTGCTGAATCAGGAAGGGGGCTCGGTTCGTCCTTTACTAACGTCTGCGGGTATTAACGCAGGGCAGTTACGCACCGCCATCGATGAAGCGCTGAGCCGTTTACCGCAGGTGGAAGGCACCGGCGGCGACGTGCAACCGTCGCAGGATCTGGTGCGCGTCCTTAACCTTTGCGACAAGCTGGCGCAAAAACGGGGCGATAACTTTATTTCGTCGGAACTGTTCGTTCTGGCGGCGCTTGAGTCTCGCGGCACACTGCCCGATTTATTGAAATCGGCTGGCGCAACAACCGCCAATATCACTCAGGCAATTGAACAGATGCGCGGAGGTGAAAGCGTGAACGATCAAGGGGCGGAAGACCAACGTCAGGCCTTGAAAAAATACACGGTCGATCTGACCGAGCGTGCCGAACAGGGCAAGCTCGATCCGGTGATCGGTCGTGATGAAGAAATTCGCCGTACCATTCAGGTACTGCAACGTCGTACCAAAAACAACCCGGTTTTGATTGGTGAGCCGGGCGTCGGTAAAACCGCAATTGTGGAAGGACTGGCGCAGCGGATCATTAACGGCGAAGTGCCGGAAGGATTAAAAGGTCGTCGCGTACTGGCGCTGGATATGGGCGCGCTGGTGGCAGGGGCGAAATACCGCGGTGAATTTGAAGAACGTTTAAAAGGCGTATTGAACGATCTCGCGAAACAGGAAGGCAACGTCATTCTGTTTATCGACGAACTGCATACCATGGTCGGGGCTGGTAAAGCTGACGGCGCAATGGATGCCGGGAACATGCTGAAACCGGCTCTGGCGCGTGGTGAACTGCACTGCGTGGGGGCAACCACGCTTGATGAATACCGTCAGTACATTGAAAAAGATGCCGCGCTGGAGCGTCGTTTCCAGAAGGTGTTTGTTGCTGAGCCTAGCGTTGAAGACACCATCGCGATCCTCCGTGGTCTGAAAGAGCGTTATGAACTGCACCACCATGTGCAGATCACTGACCCGGCTATCGTGGCGGCGGCGACATTGTCACACCGTTATATTGCCGATCGTCAGTTACCGGATAAAGCCATCGACCTGATCGATGAAGCGGCTTCCAGCATTCGTATGCAAATTGACTCCAAACCGGAGGAACTCGACAGACTCGACCGCCGTATCATCCAGCTCAAACTGGAACAGCAGGCGCTGATGAAAGAGTCTGATGAAGCGAGCAAGAAACGTCTCGACATGCTTAATGAAGAACTGGAAGACAAAGAGCGCCAGTATTCTGAGCTGGAAGAGGAATGGAAGGCGGAAAAAGCCTCGCTTTCCGGAACCCAGACGATTAAAGCTGAGTTAGAGCAGGCGAAGATTGCGATTGAGCAGGCGCGTCGCGTGGGCGATCTGGCGCGGATGTCTGAACTGCAGTACGGCAAAATTCCGGAGCTGGAAAAACAGCTTGAGGCGGCCACCCAGTCTGAAGGCAAAACGATGCGTCTGCTGCGTAATAAAGTGACAGATGCGGAAATTGCCGAAGTGCTGGCGCGCTGGACCGGTATTCCTGTTGCGAGAATGCTGGAGGGCGAGCGCGAAAAACTGTTGAGAATGGAACAGGAGCTACACAGCCGCGTTATTGGTCAGAACGAAGCGGTAGAAGCGGTATCGAATGCTATTCGCCGTAGCCGCGCGGGGCTGGCGGATCCGAATCGTCCTATTGGCTCTTTCCTGTTCCTCGGGCCAACCGGGGTGGGTAAAACCGAACTTTGCAAAGCGCTGGCGAACTTTATGTTTGATAGCGACGACGCGATGGTGCGTATCGATATGTCCGAGTTTATGGAGAAACACTCAGTGTCTCGCCTGGTCGGTGCGCCTCCGGGATATGTCGGTTATGAAGAGGGCGGGTATCTGACCGAAGCGGTTCGCCGTCGTCCTTACTCCGTCATCTTGTTAGACGAAGTGGAAAAAGCGCATCCGGATGTATTTAACATTCTGTTGCAGGTTCTGGACGATGGACGTCTGACTGACGGGCAGGGGAGAACGGTCGACTTCCGCAATACGGTTGTCATTATGACCTCTAACCTGGGTTCCGATCTGATTCAGGAACGCTTCGGCGATCTGGACTACAGCCATATGAAAGAAATGGTGCTGGGCGTGGTGAGCCATAACTTCCGTCCGGAATTTATTAACCGTATCGATGAGGTGGTGGTATTCCATCCGCTGGGTGAACAGCATATTGCCTCGATTGCTAAAATCCAGCTGCAGCGTCTGTATAAACGTCTGGAAGAGCGTGGATATGAAATCCATATCTCTGATGACGCCCTGAAGCTGCTTAGCGCAAATGGTTATGATCCGGTGTATGGCGCACGTCCGTTGAAACGCGCTATTCAGCAACAGATCGAAAACCCGCTGGCGCAGCAGATTCTGTCCGGCGAGTTAATTCCAGGCAAAACCATTCGTCTGGAAGCGAATGGCGATCGGATCGTGGCAGTGCAGTAAGTCACAAAATACAAAAACGGGCCGCTTGCGGCTCGTTTTTGTTTAAAAACCAGGCGAAAATTCAGGTTCGGGGAATGGTTTGCCTGGAAAGTGAGCGGTTGGTAAATAATTTTCACTTTCTCCTTGCAGCTTCAGAATTACTCCCTATAATGCGCCACCACTGACACGGAACAACGGCACGCAAGCCGCCGGGTCAGCGGGGTTCAGACCAGAACCTCACGGAGAAAAGCAAAAATAAATGCTTGACTCTCAAGCGGGAAAGCGTA
>NZ_JAPPSU010000015.1:0-84688 GCF_026719175.1 Citrobacter sp. R4 | reverse complement strand
GCTTTTCTCCGTGAGGTTCTGGTCTGAACCCCGCTGACCCGGCGGCTTGCGTGCCGTTGTTCCGTGTCAGTGGTGGCGCATTATAGGGAGTTATTTCGGGCTGACAAGAGGAAATTTAAAATAATTTATCAACCGCGCAATTTTTATTCTTTACGTTTATTTAACCGGCGATTTGACGGTTAACTGGGCGATTTCCCGGGCAAAACCTGCAACCTGCTCCCAGTCGGTATAGATCACTTCTTTATTGGTGTCCGTTTCGCCGCCTGACATTTTCATAATCAGTTTGATCATTATGCGGTCATACCAGCGATAGCGCGGGTAAAGCAACGCGCCGGCGATCACCGCACAGCGGTCAGGGCGCCACTGCGAGCTCATTAAAAATTTACGCGCGTAACTGTTGGTCTGCGGCGTGCGCTTTTCCGGTTTACGCGCCACCAGATTTACGGAATAGAACGCGCTCGGCATCCCGTTCAGCCGCGTCGCATGTTTTTTTACGAACTCCTGAAAGGCTGTATGGTAATGCCCGTAACGTATAGACGCGCCAATAACCACGCGATCGTAGCTGTCCCATTCAGGTTCTTCGGTACGGTGCAAATTCACGACGTCTGCCCAGATGCCCAGTTCTTTCAGTTCTGACGCCAGATACGAAGCGATTTCGCGCGTTTGTCCATCCCGGGTTGAAAAAAGAATCAGTGTTTTCACGTGTTACTCCATTATTCACGCCAGAAGGTCGGGGTAAAAAGTACCAGCAAAGTGAAGACCTCAAGACGGCCAAACAGCATATTGGCAATCAGGATCCATTTCGCCACCGGATTCATACTGGCAAAGTTGTCCGCGACGACACCCAGCCCGGGTCCAAGGTTGTTAAGTGTAGCCACCACGGAGGCAAACGCGGAAAAGTCGTCCACGCCAGTCGCGATAATCGCCAGCATACTGACAATAAATACCAGAGCATACGCCGAGAAAAAACCCCAAACCGCTTCGAGGATACGTTCCGGCAGCGCACGGTTCCCCAGCTTAATACTGTAGACCGCATTCGGATGTACCAGTCGCTTCAGTTCTCGGTTCCCTTGTTTGAACAGCAGGAGGATACGGATCACCTTCAGCCCCCCGCCTGTCGATCCGGCGCAACCGCCGATAAACGCAGAGCACAACAGCAGCACTGGCAGGAACAGCGGCCAGCGCGCAATACTGTCGGTAGTAAAGCCCGCCGTCGTCGCCATCGACACCACCTGGAAAAAGGCCTGGTTGAGCGTCGTTAGCGCAGAGTTATAAACATCATGGAACCACAGCACGATCGTGCAGATGACCACCAGCGTAAGCTGCACGCCAACAAACATGCGAAACTCCGGGTCACGCCAGTACACTTTGAGGCTACGTCCGCTTAACAAAGAGAAGTGCAAACCATAGTTACAGCCGGAGATTAATAAAAAGATAGCGATAATTGTGTTAATCGTTGGGCTGTCAAAATAGCCCACGCTGGCGTCATGCGTAGAAAACCCGCCGATGGCGATAGTGGCGAAGCTGTGCCCGATAGCGTCAAACGCGGGCATCCCGGCAAACCATAGCGCCAGCGCGCAGGCCACGGTCAGCAGGACGTAGATCAGCCACAGCGTCTTTGCCGTCTCCGCAATACGCGGGCGCATTTTGTTGTCTTTTAGCGGCCCGGGCATTTCAGCGCGATACAGCTGCATCCCCCCGACGCCAAGTATCGGCAGAATCGCCACCGCCAATACGATGATCCCCATCCCGCCAAACCACTGCAGCATCTGGCGATAAAAAAGAATCGCGTGCGGTAACGAATCCAGACCCACCAGTGTGGTGGCGCCCGTTGTGGTTAAACCGGAAAATGATTCAAAAAACGCATCGGTAATGGTGAGGTTCGGGCTTTCCGAGAAAATAAACGGTAACGCACCCACGCTACCCAGCACGGTCCAGAACAACACCACAATCAGAAACCCTTCGCGCGATTTCAGTTCACCTTTCTCGCGGCGGTTAGGCCACCACAGCATTGAGCCTATCGCCAGCGCGACAAAGAACGTTTGCGTAAATGCACGTCCCGCCCCATCACGATAGATGAGGGCTACCAGTCCGGGAATAATCATCGTCCCCGAAAATAAGATGACCAGTAGTCCAACGATTCGGGTAATGGCGCGAAAATGCATCTCTGCCGCTTCCTTAGTTCTTCAAAATGAGGGGGGATTATTCTTCAATCGCTAACAAATGCAATGAACCGCGGCTAAAATCCGCCAGCCTTGCTGAAAATTCGGCCACTTTCGCATAAGGAAGCGCCACCCTGAGCCGAACGAACGCCTGGTATTCACGCGTGACGATGTTGCCGTCATGCTGAGCCAGAAGTGTTTCCACGCCAGCCAACTGCGCGTATTCACACTGCAAAGTATATTCGGTTAACGGCGTCTTGCGCTGTGTTGTTAGCTGACGCAGCGCCTGATTGACGCCGCCGCCGTACGCTTTCACCAATCCACCTGTTCCGAGCAGGATCCCACCGTAATAGCGCACCACCACGGCGGTGATTTCCCCAACGCCGCAGCCCATCAGTTGGGCAAGCATTGGCTTGCCCGCCGTGCCCGCCGGTTCGCCATCGTCGGAAAACCCCAATTGCTGCGAATCATCCGGCGCGCCTGCCACCCACGCCACGCAATGGTGACGGGCATCCGGATGCGCCGCTTTCACTGACCCGACAAAGGCTTTCGCCGCCTCAACGCCATCGGTATGCGCCAGAAGCGTAATAAAGCGGCTTTTTTTGATCTCCTCGACTACAGTGACCGGCGCCGCAGGAATTAACCAACTGTCCATTACGCCAGTTTCAGATCCCGCGTCATGTTTTCCACGCCGTTATCATGAATCACCACGTTATCTTCGATACGAATGCCGCCGAACGGTTTCAGCGCTTCAATTTTCTGCCAGTTGAAATGCTTGCTGTACTGCCCTTCGCGCCACGGCGCAAGCAGCGACTCGATGAAGTAAATCCCCGGCTCAATGGTCAGGACCATGCCAGGCTGGAGCACGCGGGTACAGCGCAGGTACGGATATTTTAACGGCGCGGCAAGATGCGTACCGCTGTCATCCTGCATAAATCCGCCAACGTCGTGTACCTGTAACCCCAACTGATGGCCGATTCCGTGCGGCATAAACGGCCCGGTAAGATTATTCTCCACCATCGCTTCTTCGCTCATATCCGTAACAATCTGGTGCTTACGCAACAGCTTGGCGATGCGTTGATGGAACTGGATGTGATAATCAACGTAGCTGACGCCCGCCTTCATGGTGGCGATCAGCGCCAGCTGTTCATCGTTAACGTCTTTTACCAGCTGCGCATAATCGTTGTCGCTTTTCGCCGACCAGGTACGTGTGAGATCTGCCGCGTAACCGTTGTACTCCGCGCCCGCATCCAGCAAAAAGCTGCGGATTTCAGATGGCGCCTGATGATCCAGTTTGGTGTAATGCAGTACAGAGGCGTGTTCATTGAGTGCGACGATATTGCCGTAAGGCACATCGGTATCACGATGTCCGGTGGCGGTCAGGTAGGCCAGATTAATGTCGAACTCGCTCATGCCGGAACGGAAGGCTTCCTCTGCGGCACGATGACCATTCACCGCCATTTTCTGCGCTTCACGCATACAGGCCAGCTCATAGTCTGTTTTATAGGCGCGATAATAATGCAGGTAATCAATCACCCCTTTCGGGTTGATATTGCTGGCCGCAATATCCAGTTGCAGCGCGCGCTCCGGAACCGGGCCAATATAGCCGATATTGCCGCGTGCAGCAGGCAGTTGGCTACCAATGCCCTCCGCTTTTGGCAGCGCAATGACTTCAATTTCTTCTGTCCAGAAGGAGGTCGGCAGCGGTTCCACATTGTGCCAGTAATCCACCGGTAAATAGAACCACAGTTTCGGTTTGTTTACGCCATCCACCAGCAGCCAGCAGTTCGGCACCTGCGTCACTGGCACCCACGCCTTAAACTGCGGATTCACTTTAAACGGATAGGGATGATCGTCGAGGAAGACGTTAACCAGCTCGCCGGAATGAATAAGTAACGCATCGAGTTTGAAGCGCGCCAGCGCGTCACGTGTCCGTTCCTGTAGGGTAACGATATGATTTTTATAGAGTGCGGCCAGTGATTCCATTTTCTATCCTTCTGCTTTTTTGACCTCAAGTCTCCGCATCTTAGCACAACGACCCGAAAGAGCGTGATTTCTGCCGACCGTGATCGGATCGGCATTTTTTTAATCACTTGTTTGCATTTCTTTAACACAAAATACACACTTCGATTCATCTGGTACGACCAGATCCCCATGCGGATTCAGGAGACTGACATGCTTTACAAAGGCGACACCCTGTACCTCGACTGGCTGGAAGATGGCATCGCCGAACTGGTGTTCGATGCCCCCGGCTCAGTCAATAAACTCGACACTGCGACCGTCGCCAGCCTCGGCCAGGCGCTGGATGTACTGGAAAAGCAGACAGATCTAAAAGGGCTGCTGCTGCGTTCTGAGAAAGCAGCCTTTATTGTCGGTGCGGACATCACCGAATTTCTTTCACTGTTTCTGGTTCCCGAAGAACAGTTAAGCCAGTGGCTACATTTTGCCAACAGCGTCTTTAACCGTCTGGAAGACCTGCCGGTCCCTACCCTTTCCGCCGTCAACGGCTATGCGTTGGGCGGCGGCTGCGAATGCGTGCTGGCGACCGATTACCGTCTGGCGACGCCCGATCTGCGCATCGGTCTGCCGGAAACGAAGCTGGGCATTATGCCAGGCTTTGGCGGCTCCGTCCGTATGCCGCGCATGCTGGGCGCCGACAGCGCGCTGGAAATTATTGCCGCCGGTAAAGACGTTGGCGCAGAGCAGGCGCTGAAAATTGGCCTGGTCGATGGTGTGGTGAAGGCGGAAAAACTGACGGAAGGCGCAATAGCGGTACTGCGCCAGGCGATTAACGGCGATCTGGACTGGAGAGCGAAACGTCAGCCAAAACTGGACCCCCTTAAACTCAGTAAGATTGAAGCCGCCATGAGCTTTACCATCGCCAAAGGCATGGTCGCGCAGACGGCGGGCAAACATTACCCGGCCCCTATGACAGCGGTGAAAACCATTGAAGCGGCGGCGCGCTTTGGCCGCGAAGAAGCGCTGAACCTGGAAAATAAGAGCTTTGTTCCATTGGCGCATACCAACGAAGCGCGCGCGCTGGTTGGCATCTTCCTGAACGATCAGTTCGTAAAAGGCAAAGCGAAGAAGCTGACCAAAGACGTTGAGACGCCAAAGCAGGCTGCCGTGCTGGGCGCGGGTATTATGGGCGGCGGTATCGCTTATCAATCGGCATGGAAAGGCGTGCCGGTGATCATGAAGGATATCAACGACAAATCGCTGACGCTGGGAATGACCGAAGCCGCCAAACTGCTGAATAAACAGCTGGAGCGCGGCAAGATTGACGGTCTGAAGATGGCGGGGGTGATTTCGACGATTCATCCGACGCTCGACTATGCTGGCTTTGATCGCGTGGACGTGGTTGTGGAAGCCGTTGTGGAAAATCCGAAGGTGAAAAAAGCCGTGCTGGCGGAAACAGAAGAAAAGGTCCGCCCGGATGCTGTGCTGGCGTCAAACACGTCCACGATTCCCATTAGCGAACTGGCAAGCGTACTGAAGCGTCCGGAAAACTTCTGCGGGATGCATTTCTTTAACCCGGTGCACCGTATGCCGCTGGTCGAAGTGATCCGTGGCGAACAAACGTCTGACGACACCATCGCCAAAGTGGTGGCGTGGGCCAGCAAAATGGGCAAAACGCCCATCGTCGTTAACGACTGCCCGGGCTTCTTCGTTAACCGCGTGCTGTTTCCGTACTTTGCCGGATTCAGCCAACTGCTGCGCGACGGCGCGGATTTCCGCAAAATCGACAAAGTGATGGAAAAGCAATTTGGCTGGCCGATGGGTCCGGCGTATCTGCTGGACGTCGTGGGCATTGATACCGCCCACCATGCGCAGGCAGTGATGGCCGCAGGTTTCCCGCAGCGTATGCAGAAAGATTATCGCGACGCGATCGACGCCCTCTTCGACGCCAACCGTTTTGGTCAGAAGAACGGCCTGGGTTTCTGGCGCTATAAAGAAGACAGCAAAGGTAAACCGAAAAAAGACGACGACGCGGCCGTGGACAGCCTGCTGGCGGACGTCAGCAACGCGAAGCGTGATTTCAGCGACGACGAAATTATCGCCCGCATGATGATCCCAATGGTCAACGAAGTGGTGCGTTGTCTTGAAGAAGGCGTCATCGCCAGCCCGGCGGAAGCCGATATGGCATTGGTGTACGGCCTGGGCTTCCCGCCATTCCACGGCGGCGCGTTCCGCTGGCTGGATACGCTCGGCAGCGCGAAGTACCTCGACATGGCGCAACAGTATCAGTCTCTCGGTCCGCTGTATGACGTGCCGGAAGGGCTGCGCGACAAAGCGCGCCATAACGAACCCTACTATCCAGCAGTTGAGCCAGCCCGTCCGGTTGGCGAGCTGAAAACGGCTTAAGGAGTCACAATGGAAAAGGTTGTCATTGTTGATGCGATTCGCACCCCGATGGGCCGTTCAAAAGGCGGCGCGTTCCGTAACGTGCGCGCGGAAGATCTCTCCGCGCACCTGATGCGTAGCCTGCTGGCGCGTAACCCGGCGCTGGATCCTGCCGCGCTGGACGATATCTACTGGGGCTGCGTACAGCAGACCCTGGAGCAAGGTTTCAACATCGCCCGCAACGCGTCGCTGCTGGCGGAGATCCCGCACTCGGTTCCGGCAGTTACCGTTAACCGCCTTTGCGGTTCGTCAATGCAGGCGCTGCATGACGCCGCGCGGATGATCATGACCGGCGATGCGCAGGCCTGTCTTGTCGGCGGCGTGGAGCATATGGGCCATGTGCCGATGAGCCACGGCGTGGATTTCCATCCGGGTCTGAGCCGCAACGTCGCCAAAGCCGCGGGTATGATGGGGCTAACCGCAGAGATGCTCTCCCGCATGCATGGCATCAGCCGTGAAATGCAGGACGCGTTTGCCGCGCGCTCGCACGCCCGAGCCTGGGCGGCAACCCAGTCTGGCGCGTTTAAGAATGAGATCATCCCGACCGGCGGTCACGACGCGGACGGTGTGCTAAAGCAATTGACTTATGACGAAGTGATCCGTCCGGAAACGACCGTCGAAGCGCTGTCCACCCTGCGTCCGGCGTTCGATCCGGTCAGCGGTACGGTAACGGCAGGCACTTCGTCAGCCCTTTCCGACGGCGCAGCCGCGATGCTGGTGATGAGCGAGAGCCGTGCGCGGGAACTGGGCCTGAAAATACGCGCCCGCGTACGTTCAATGGCGGTGGTGGGGTGCGATCCCTCGATCATGGGCTACGGTCCGGTTCCGGCGTCGACGCTGGCGCTGAAGAAAGCCGGGCTGACCGCCAGTGATATCGGCGTGTTTGAGATGAACGAAGCGTTTGCCGCGCAGATCCTGCCGTGCATTAAAGATCTTGGGCTGATGGAGCAGATTGACGAGAAGATCAACCTGAACGGCGGCGCGATCGCCCTCGGTCATCCGCTCGGCTGTTCAGGCGCCCGCATCAGCACGACGTTAATCAATCTGATGGAACGTAAAGATGTGGAATTTGGTCTGGCGACAATGTGTATCGGCCTGGGGCAGGGCATCGCGACAGTATTCGAGCGTGTCTAGGTGAGTTCAAGGCCCGGCACGCTCCGGGCCACCAGAAAAATCACCGGAGGGCGTCTCCCTTCACCGGGCATTATTTAGTTGCCGTTCTTCCCGCCTGTCAGGGGCGGGTTTTTTATTGCTTAAATGAAAGCGAACGCATCGCCAAACAGACGATCGGCTCGCGCGCTGCGCTCGTTGCAGAACAGGTCGCGTGCAATTTTCGCCATCTCAAAGCGACCCGCAATATAAATATCATGTTCTGCCAACGTACCGTGATCCTGCAACACGGCGGTTAATACCGTCCCGGTGCGCCCACGCCAGCCCGCTTCAGGCTGTTCAACCACCGGCTCCACGCGCAGGTTCGGGTGCTTCAGCGTCAGCGCTTCCAGCTCTGAGAGATCGTAGAGATGCTTTTCTTCGCGGCCACCCCAGTAAATGGTCACCTCACGGTTCGGGTTGCGCGCCAGGGCCGTCAACAGTATTGAACGCGCGTAAGAAAATCCGGTACCGCCGGCAATCAGGATCAGCGGGCGCTCTTCATCGTCGCGCAGCCACGCTTCACCGTGCGGAATATCCACGACGATCTCATGATCTTTAAGAATGCGATCCATCACCGCTTTGGCATAGAGGTTAATTTCAGACGCGCCAATATGAAGCTCAATAAACCCCTGTTCGTCCGGCGTTGACGCCATTGAGAACGGACGTTTATCCCGTTCGTCCATCACCACCATCAAATACTGACCGGCACGAAAGGAAAATGCCGCGTCGGGCACTAAACGAACGCGGTATACGGTATCGGTGATAGCTTCTACCGAGGTCACTTTACAGCTTAAGGTTGTCATGCGCTCCCTCTATGGGTCTATAGGGCAAAACGTTCGCGCCTCAGGCGCCTTTACCGTGATTAAAGATGGCCAGTTCATCCCAGATCGCGTCAACACGCGCGATAACATCCGGGTCTTTTTTAATGGGACGCCCCCACTCGCGTTGGGTTTCACCTGGCCATTTGTTCGTGGCATCCAGCCCCATTTTTGAACCCAGCCCGGAGACCGGCGAAGCAAAATCCAGATAATCGATTGGCGTGTTTTCGACCAGCACCGTGTCCCGTGCAGGGTCCATACGGGTGGTGATCGCCCAGATGACGTCGTTCCAGTCGCGAGCGTTGACATCGTCATCGCAGACGATAACAAACTTGGTGTACATAAACTGGCGTAAAAATGACCAGACGCCCATCATGACGCGTTTCGCATGTCCCGCGTACTGTTTTTTCATCGTCACAACGGCCAGACGGTATGAACAGCCTTCCGGCGGCAGGTAAAAGTCGACAATTTCCGGAAACTGCTTTTGCAAAATGGGGACAAAGACTTCGTTCAACGCTACGCCAAGTACCGCCGGTTCATCCGGTGGACGACCGGTATAAGTCGAGTGGTAAATGGCGTCTTCACGTTGGGTAATATGCGTGACGGTAAAGACCGGGAAGCTGTCCACCTCGTTGTAATAGCCGGTATGGTCCCCGTATGGGCCTTCCGGCGCCATCTCACCGGGCTCAAGATACCCTTCCAGTACGATCTCCGCGCTGGCTGGCACTTCGAGATCGTTAGAAATACATTTAACCACTTCGGTTTTTGTACCGCGCAGCAGACCGGCAAAAGCATATTCGGACAGCGTATCCGGCACTGGCGTCACTGCGCCAAGAATCGTGGCCGGATCGGCCCCCAGCGCCACGGAAACCGGGAAGCGCTCGCCAGGGTGCGCCGCACACCACTCCTGATAATCGAGTGCGCCGCCGCGATGCGACAGCCAGCGCATGATGAGCTTATTTTTACCAATCAACTGCTGACGATAAATGCCCAGATTCTGCCGCTCTTTATGCGGCCCACGGGTCACGGTAAGCCCCCAGGTAATGAGCGGCGCAGCATCTTCCGGCCAGCAGGTCATAATGGGAATGCGGTTCAGATCGACGTCATCACCCGTAATAATCTTCTGCTGACAGGGCGCGCCACGAAGGCGCTTCGTCGGCATATTCAGCACCTGTTTGAACTGCGGAAGTTTGTCAAAGAGATCGCGAAAGCCCCTCGGCGGTTCCGGTTCTTTCAGAAAGGCCAGCAGCTTACCCACTTCACGCAGTGCGGAGACATCATCCTGCCCCATCCCCATCGCGACGCGCTTTGGCGTGCCAAACAGGTTACAGAGCACCGGCATGGAATAGCCTTTAGGATTTTCAAACAGCAGCGCGGGTCCGCCAGCACGCAGCGTGCGGTCAGCAATTTCGGTGATTTCCAGGTGCGGGTCAACTTCAAGCGTGATGCGTTTAAGTTCGCCCTGTTGTTCAAGCAGCGTCAGGAAGTCGCGTAAATCGTGATATTTCATGGCGTCCATTATAGCCTCTGGGTAAGCGCCTCATTATACGGCGTTCATCATCGTGATGCTGTATTTTTGTTAAATTAGCGTGAACTCAGGCAGCCAACAAAGAAGCAGCCGGAATTACGCCGGGTATAATTAACTTAGCGCATAGCTTTTGCTATGCTTGCGCCCCGAACAAGCGGATAAGAGTCATTATGCAATCCTGGTATTTACTGTACTGCAAGCGCGGGCAACTTCAGCGTGCCCAGGAACACCTCGAAAGACAGGCGGTCAATTGCCTGACGCCGATGATCACCCTGGAAAAGATGGTGCGTGGAAAACGTACCGCAGTCAGCGAACCGCTGTTCCCCAACTATCTGTTTGTGGAATTTGATCCGGAAGTGATTCATACCACAACGATTAACGCCACGCGAGGCGTCAGCCACTTCGTTCGTTTTGGCGCTTCCCCGGCCACCGTGCCCCCCAGCGTCATCCATCAGCTCTCCGTGTATAAACCGGAAGGCATTGTGGATCCGGAGACGCCTTACCCGGGTGACAGCGTGATCATCACCGAAGGCGCCTTTGAAGGGCTTCAGGCAATCTTCACCGAACCAGACGGCGAAGCGCGCTCTATGCTGCTGCTTAACCTGCTGAATAAAGAGGTGAAGCAGAGTGTGAAAAACACGGGTTTCCGTAAGCTATAACGCTCTTGCCGACCCGCATTCGGTTCACAGCGCGATGCCGAACAGCGTTCTGACATTGGTATCCGTTGCGGCGACAAGCCACTGCGGATCGTCCCCGCGCCAGTGCGAGATACGCGCAAAGATATGCGGCAGATGCGCCGGTTCATTGCGCCGCGACGCCGGTTTCGGCGACAGATCGCGCGGCAATAAATAGGGTGCATCGGTTTCGATCAGCAGCTTATCCGCAGGAATAAACGGCAGTATTTCACGCAACGCCAGCCCGCGGCGCTCATCACACACCCAGCCCGTAATGCCTATGTATAACCCTCTGTCGATGCACGCCTGCATCTCCTGGCGTGTGCCGGTAAAACAGTGCAGCACAGCGCCCGGGAGCTTATCCAGCCACGGATCGAGCAGCGCCAGGAAACGCGTATGCGCGTCACGGCAATGCATAAAAACCGGCATCTGTAATTCGGCGGCTATCCGCAACTGTGCGTCGAAAGCTCGTTCCTGCTCTTCTGGCGTGGAAAAGTTGCGATTGAAATCAAGACCGCACTCGCCAATCGCCACCACCTCCGGTAACGCCGCCAGGGCGACAATGGCTTCCTCTGTTGACGGTTGCCATTGGCTACTGTCGTGCGGGTGAACGCCGGCGGTGGACCAACATTGGGGATAATGTTGCGCAAGACGCTGTGCCTGCTGACTTTCATGGAGATTCGTGCCGGTAAGAAGCATGCCGTTCACGCCAGCGGCAAGCGCTCGCGCCACCACCTCGTCCCGGTCTCTGGAGAACTGCGAACTGGTCAGGTTTACGCCAATATCAAACATGCTTCTCTCCATATGAAAACCGCCCTGACGGGCGGTTATATTTAATCTTCGGACTTTCCGGCTCTTGCAGCGTCTGCTTCTGCTTCCGCCTCGTTATCTTCATCCCGCGTCTGTCGTTTGCCGACGTAAAAACGCGAAAAGAAAACGCCGACTTCAAACAGGCAGTACATAGGTATTGCCAGCAGCGTTTGAGAAAAAACGTCCGGCGGCGTAAGCAGCATGCCAATTACAAAGGCGCCAACCAGCACGTAGGGACGTTTTTTACGCAGATCGTCCGGCGTGGTAATACCTACCCAACACAGCAATACGATGGCAACGGGCACCTCAAAGGAAATACCAAACGCCATAAACAGCGCCATGACAAAGCTGAGATAGCTGGCAATGTCGGTCGATACCTGTACGCCTTCCGGCGCAGTGTTAGCCAAAAAGCCAAACGCCAGCGGGAACACCACGAAATAGGCGAACGCCATACCAATATAGAACAGCAGCGAACTGGAGATCAGCAGCGGTACCACCAACCGACGCTCATGTTTATACAACGCTGGTGCAATAAACGCCCAGACCTGATACAGGATCACTGGTGCTGACAGGATCAGCGACACCATGAAGGTCAGTTTGATTGGCGTGAAAAAGGGTGATGCGACGTCCGTCGCGATCATGGTCGCACCCTGCGGCAGCTGTTTTATCAGCGGCGCGGAAACCAGGTGATAGATGTCATTAGCAAAATAGACCAATGCCAGAAAAATCACGATAACCGCAATGATGCAGTTAAGCAGGCGTTTGCGCAGCTCGATCAGGTGCGTGATAAGCGGTTGAGTATCTTCTACAGCCATGTTTACGGTTTATCACTCGACGTGGTGGAGGCGCCTGCAGCAGGCGCAGCGGATTTCGGTTCAGCGTCTTTCACGCCAGCGACAGGCTTCTCCGCCGCCACAGGTTTTTTATCCTCGGCAACCGCAGCCGTTTCCAGAGCCTCGGGGGCCTGTTCAGGCGCGCTGGCCTGGACTTCTGCCGTCGCCGGGGTAACTCCTTCATGCTGCTCTTCGTTCCCTTTGACTATCGGGTTATGGATAGTATGCGCTTCATCACTCGCCTTTTCCGGCTCGTTAGCGCTGTAGGAACGTTTCATCGACTCTGCCGCCTGACGCAGTTCGTCCATTGAGGCCTTCAACTCAGGCGTCAGGTTTTCGAGGCTCGCTTTCTCAACTTTCTTCAGGCTGTCCTGAAACTCCTGGAGCTTCAGTTCCTGCGTCAGTTCATTCTGAACGGTCGTGGCGAGAGAGCGCAGCGCGCGAACCCAGCCCGCTATCGTTTTGACGGCTACCGGCAGTCGCTGCGGCCCCAGCACGACGAGGCCGATAATAAATACCAGTAACAGTTCGCTAAAACCGATATCAAACACGAATTACACCTGCTCTTTATCGTGGCGCTTGGCGTCTTCTGTTTTAGCGTCTGCGGGTTTGTCAGTGATTGACTTCGCGGTGAAGTCAGCATCCTGACTGGTTTTTTCCTGTTTCGCATCATCATCACTCATGGCTTTTTTGAAGCCTTTAATGGATGCGCCGAGATCGGAACCGATAGAACCGAGCTTTTTGGTGCCAAACAACAGGACAACGATGACGGCAATGATCACCAACTGCCAAATACTGATACCACCCATACATGTTCCTCAGTGATAGATGATGAAATAATTAGGCCCGTAGTATACGTTACATAGCCCGCGATGAGCGATGAAAAAATCAGCGAGTTTTGCGCCAGCCAACGATCCAGGCGACGAGGCCGCCCGCCATTAACCAGCCGGGCATATAGCCCCATTCAGGGCGACTAATCAGCAGGAAGGTCCCACTCAATAGCAGCGTGGCGCCAATACCGAATAAATAACGGGACTGACCCTGACGGACATGGTTCTCATGAAGCTCGCGCGCAATCTTATCAACACTGTGCTGTAAATATTTGCCCTGGCGCAAACTGTCGTACACCAGTTCAGGCAGTTCCGGCATTTTTTCGACCCAGAACGGCGCTTTTTCCTTAAAGGCTCTGACCAGAGCAGGAATACCGACCTGATCTTTGATCCAGGATTCGAGAAAAGGTTTCGCCGTTTTCCAGAGATCGAGCTGCGGATACAGCTGACGACCCACGCCTTCAACGTACAACAATGTCTTCTGCAATAATACCAGCTGCGGCTGCACTTCCATGTTGAATCGACGCGCCGTATTGAAAAGGTTTAACAACACGTGGCCAAACGAGATCTCCGCCAGCGGCTTTTCAAAGATAGGCTCACAGACCGTGCGGATAGCGAACTCAAACTCTTCGACGTTGGTATCCGGCGGAACCCAGCCTGAATCGACGTGTAATTCCGCCACTTTGCGGTAATCACGGTTAAAGAAGGCGATGAAATTTTCCGCCAGATAACGTTTATCTTCTTTGTTTAACGAGCCGACAATACCGCAATCAATACCTATATACTGCGGATCTTCCGGGTGCTCATAGCTCACGAAGATATTGCCGGGGTGCATGTCCGCATGGAAAAAGCTGTCGCGAAACACCTGGGTGAAGAACACTTGCACACCGCGTTCTGCCAGCAGTTGCATGTTGGTGCCGTTCTTTTCCAGCGCCACGACATCGGAAACTGGAATACCGTAAATGCGCTCCATCACCATCATGTTCTCACTGCAATAGTCAGAATACACTTCCGGGACGTAGAGCATCGGACTGCCTTCAAAGTTTCGGCGCAGCTGGATAGCATTAGCCGACTCGCGCAGCAGGTTCAACTCATCGATTAGCGTCTTCTCGTACTCGCGTACCACTTCCGTTGGACGCAGACGACGACCATCCGGCAGCAAGCGGGGCACCCAGCGCGCCAGGCGGTAAATAAGCTTAAGATCCGCTTTGATGATCGGCAAAATGTCCGGGCGGATAACCTTAATGACCACCTCTTTGCCGTTCGATTTCAGCCTGGCCGTATGCACCTGGGCGATGGACGCTGACGCCAGTGGCTTGATCTCAAAATCGTCAAACCAGGCTTCAACGGGCAGTCCGCCCATCGCCGCTTCGATTTGTGCTTTCGCCAGTTTGCCGTCAAACGGCGCGACTTTGTCCTGCAACAGCGCAAGCTGGTCAGCAATTTGCGGCGGGAAGAGATCGCGGCGGGTAGAGAGCATCTGCCCGAACTTGATCCACACTGGCCCTAACTCTTGCAGTGCCAGTCTCAGCCGCTCTCCCAGCAGTTTGTCTTTATGACGGTTTGGCATCCAGAACAGGCCATATCGCCATAACCGTAGCGGCAGCGTGATCCGCATTCTGGGGATGAGCTCATCAAGTCCGTAGCTTAAAAAGGTGCGAATGATGAAATATAGGCGCCGTACTTCACCTGGCGTCATTTAGCCTCCAGTTTTTCCAGCCGCTTCGTCAGCGCATCAACAGCGCGTTCCACCGCTGCCGTTTCTTCCGCAAACCAGGCGACCTCAAGGGGTCCGGGCGCCATTCGCCACTCTTCCGTGATTGCTTCGGCGACATAGCGCTGTTGGCGTTGAATGCCGTGACGGAGAAATCTGGCCCCACCGCGCAGGGCTTTACCGATCCCTTCCGCCGCGATATCGCCAGTGTAGGGCGCGATCAGCTCGGCAGGATCGAATTCCGCTAAATCAGCAAGGGCGACAAAATTCTGAACGACCTGAATATCACCCTGAACTTCCAGTTCGCCACTGCGAATCAGCGCGGTGAGCTGCTGACGGTCGCGCAGTTCAGGCAGCACGCTGGCGTAGGTAATGACGGTGCAATCAGCCTCGCCCGCCCACTCACCCAGCACGTCAACCTGACGCTCGCTGAAAACCAGAATCAATGATGTCGAAAAGCCTTTTAGTTCCACGCGCAGCACTTTACCCAGCAGGCGCGTTCGCGCGGTTTTCAGCGCTGGTGAACGGTACAGGAACGTATTGAGCAGACTTTCCATTCCTGCGGTCACTAAGGGTTTAAAAGGCATCCCCGCTCTCCTGTCAGAACTTATAGCCGCGATGCAGCGCTACCACACCCGCCGTCAGGTTGTAATAATCGACGCTTTCAAACCCGGCGTCCTGCATCATCGCTTTCAGCGTGTCCTGATCGGGATGCATACGAATAGATTCCGCTAAATAGCGGTAGCTGTCCGCATCGTTCGCCACCATGGAACCGATACGTGGTAGAACGTGGAAAGAGTAGGCATCGTAGGCTTTGCTCAGCGGCTCGATAATCGGCTTAGAAAATTCCAACACCAGCAGGCGTCCGCCGGGTTTCAGCACGCGGAACATGGAGCGCAGGGCTTTGTCTTTGTCCGTGACGTTACGTAGACCGAAGGAAATGGTGATACAGTCAAAGGTGTTGTCCGGAAAGGGCAGCGCTTCCGCGTTAGCCTGAACGTATTCGACGTTGCCGATAACCCCGATGTTACGCAGTTTTTCACGGCCCATCTTAAGCATGGAGTCATTGATATCCGCCAGAATCACCTTGCCGGTTTCACCGACCAGGCGAGAGAACTTGGCCGTCAGATCGCCCGTCCCTCCGGCCAGATCAAGCACCGTCTGACCGCGGCGAACGCCGCTGCAGTCGATAGTGAAGCGCTTCCACAAGCGATGAATGCCAAATGACATTAAATCATTCATGACATCATATTTTGAGGCCACAGAATGAAAAACGTGGGCCACCATGTCTGCTTTCTGTTCTTTAGCGACAGTCTGAAAACCAAAGTGCGTCGTTTCTTGTGAATTATCCACCATCTCAGTGCCTGCTCATCAAAAAATTGTTCGAGAAGTGTAACAGATTGGGGCTATTTGCCCTACCCTTCTACCCGTTCCGGCGACGCCAAACGGGCTAAATCGATTGCTGTTTGACGCCGCTATCGTCTGAATGAAGCGTGTTTTCAGGTGCTTCGGGCACCGCGCGCAAACGGTATTCTTCATCCTGCGACGTCGCCTGTTCGGCCAGTTCCGGATTAATCTCGCGTTTGATTTCCACGCCTAAACCCCGAAACGCTTCTGCCTGCGCCAGCACGTTGCCGCGCCCCGACGTCAGCTTTTTCATCGCCTGACGGTAGTTGTCCTGCGCTTTCTCGAGGCTTTGCCCGACAGACGACATATCATCCACAAACAGCCGCATCTTGTCGTACAGTTTACTGGCTCGTTCGGCAATTTGCTGCGCATTGCGGCTTTGATGTTCGTAGCGCCACAGGTTGGCGATGGTCCGTAACGCCACCAGCAACGTCGTAGGGCTGACCAGCATAATGTTATTTCTCAATGCCTCGGTAATCAGTTCGGGCTGTCTGTCCAGCGCCAGCAAAAAAGCAGGCTCGACGGGGATAAACATCAGCACATAGTCCAGCGAGCGCAGCCCTGGAAGCTGCTGGTAATCTTTACGCCCAAGCAGGCGAATATGGTTACGCACGGATGCGATATGCTCCTGGAGCGCGCTCTCACGGGTGACGTCATCTTCCGCGTTGAAATAGCGCTCATAGGCCACCAGCGTCATTTTAGCGTCGATCACGACATCTTTGCCCTGCGGTAAGCGGACAATCACGTCGGGCTGCATCCGCGAACGGACATCATTTTCAATGCTGACCTGCGTTTCGTACTCATAGCCTTCGCGCAGGCCGGAAGCCTCCAGCACGCGGGTAAGCACCACCTCACCCCAGTTGCCCTGGGTTTTATTGTCGCCTTTCAGCGCGCGCGTGAGATTGACCGCTTCCTGCGCCATCTGCGCATTGAGCTGTTGCAGATTACGAATCTCATGCGCCAGCGTATGCCGCTCGCGCGCCTCCTGACCAAAGCTGTCCTGAACCTGGCGGCGAAAACCGTCCAGTTGCTCACGCAACGGCGTGAGCAGGCTGTTAAGGCTCTGTCGGTTTTGCTCGTCGACCCGGCGGTTGCTTTGCTCAAAAATCCGGTTCGCCAGGTTTTCGAACTGCTCGCTGAGGCGCTGCTCGCTGTTGATCATCTGACGAATTTTGTCTTCCGCATGCTGCTGCGTCGCTTCCATTCGCGTCGTGACTTCCCGCAGATCCGCTTCCAGCGAGGTGTTAATACTGCGCAGGCTGCGAAGCTCATTGTTCAGCAGTTCGCACTCGTCGCGCCAGTGATCGCTTTGGGCAAGCTCCTGTCTGGCCGCGCTTAGCGCCGCCACCATCTCTTCACGCTCGGTAAGCTGATCGGCTTTTTGCTGTGCATGTTGATAACTGGCGATCAGCCAGCCCAGCGCAACGCCTACCAACGCTATCACTGCATAAATTATGAGAGAGATATCCAAAATGCCTCCTGCCGCAACCACTCACCAGCACAAAATAGAATTGTGCTGTATAAACGTCCAGTTTGAAAGGGATTTCCTGCGAGGCGTTACGCAAAATAAAAAGGCCGAACGCGTCGGCCCTGGGGGGAAAAAAAGAAAATTAGATCAGGCGACGCGCCGCTTCCACCACGATTTTCACCGCATGGCTTTCGGTTTGCTTCATGGTCTCGGCGTTCGGTATCTCTTGCTGAGTACGGTTGACGATAACCCCGGCAACCATTCCCGCACGCAGGCCCTGGCTGGCGCACATGGTCAGCAAAGTTGCGGACTCCATCTCATAGTTCATGACGCCCATCGCCTGCCATTCTTCCATCGAGCCTTTAAAGCGGCTCACAACGCGACCAGAATAGGTGTCGTAACGCTCCTGCCCTGGATAGAAAGTATCAGAGGACGCGGTTACGCCTACGTGCGTGGTCGCCCCTATTGATTTCGCCGCCTCGACCAGCGCGGTGGTACAGTCAAAATCTGCCACCGCCGGGAATTCCATCGGCGCGAAGTGCAGGCTTGCACCGTCGAGACGCACAGATGCCGTGGTCACCAGAACATCGCCCACATTGATATGCGGCTGAATCGCGCCGGTGGTACCGATACGCAGGAAAGTACGAATGCCCAGCTGTGCCAGCTCTTCTACGGCGATGGAGGTGGACGGGCCGCCGATACCGGTCGAGCAGACAATCACAGACTTGCCGTCCAGCTCTGCGCGCCAGGTCGTAAATTCGCGATGCGATGCCAGCTTAACCGGCTTATCCATCAGCGCGGCGATCTTTTCCACACGCTCCGGATCGCCTGGAACGATTGCAAGCGTAGCCCCTTGTAAATCGCTTTTGGTGAGGCCGAGATGAAAAACATCAGACTTGGACATATAAAACTCCTCTGTGATTCGGTTTTAGTCAGAAGAAGCAAAAAGATACTCTACCGAAGGACGCAGGTGATTTTCGTGACCATCATCACCATGAGGGAAAACAGTTGCATTGAATTACTCTGATTAAGTGATGCCGATCACAATTATTTGTCAACCCTGCCTTCCATTGCACAAAAATTGAGCCAATTCAGGCAGTGTGCTTTAGTGAAGGCTGTCTATAGTTAACATTGCGCTATGTATTTTAAGGGTACGGAGAATACCATGACCTCAACACAACAAACGGGCTTTGCACCTGCGGCCACTCCCCTCGCCTCTACAACGGTTCACACTCCGGACGACGCCATTATTGCCGGATTTACCTCCATCCCTTCTCAGGGAGAAGATATGCCGGCTTATCAGGCGCGACCAAAACAGAACGATGCGCCCCTGCCAGTGGTCATTGTAGTGCAGGAAATTTTTGGCGTGCATGAACACATTCGCGATATTTGCCGCCGGCTGGCGCTGGAAGGGTATCTGGCTATTGCGCCAGAGCTCTATTTTCGCGAGGGCGATCCGAATGATTACAGCGACATCCCGACGCTGTTCAGCAATCTGGTCAGCAAAGTGCCGGATGCACAGGTGCTGGCCGATCTTGACCACGTCGCCAGTTGGGCGGCCCGCAACGGCGGCGATCCGCACCGTCTGATGGTGACCGGTTTTTGCTGGGGGGGACGCATTAGCTGGCTGTACGCCGCGCATAATCCACAGCTCAAAGCTGCCGTCGCCTGGTATGGGAAACTGATGGGTGAAAAGACCCTGAACTCACCGAAGCATCCGGTCGACATCGCCACGGATTTAAATGCGCCAGTGCTGGGGCTGTATGGTGGTCAGGATACGGGGATCCCGCTCGATACGGTTGAGACAATGCGCCAGGCGCTGCGGGCGGCAAACGCGAAAGCAGAGATTGTAGTTTATCCGGATGCCGGACACGCATTTAATGCCGATTACCGTCCGAGTTATCATGCAGAATCCGCGAAAGATGGCTGGCAGAGAATGCTGGCGTGGTTCAGCCAGTACGGCGGGAAGAGAGCGTAATGATTAAAAGCCCGGTGGCGGCTACGCCTTGCCGGGCCTTTGTCACAGGGTTGGCAAAGATATTAACCCTGACGCAAATTCTGCGCTGCCTTCACCATGTTCGCCAGCGCCGCACGCGTTTCCGGCCAGCCGCGAGTTTTCAGGCCGCAGTCCGGGTTGACCCACAAACGTTCCGCCGGGATGCGCTGGGCCGCTTTTTGCAGCAGGGCTTCAATCCACTCCACGCCTGGCACGTTCGGGGAGTGAATGTCATACACGCCCGGCCCAATTTCGTTCGGGTAGTCGAACTCTTCAAATGACTCCAGTAGCTCCATGTCTGAACGCGATGTCTCAATGGTGATCACATCCGCATCCAGCGCGGCAATCGAGTCCATGATGTCGTTAAACTCGCAGTAGCACATGTGGGTGTGGATCTGCGTGTCGTCCTTAGCGACGGCGGCGCTGATGCGGAACGCTTCCACGCCCCACTGTAAATAGGCATCCCAGTCGCTGCGACGCAGCGGCAGACCTTCACGTAGCGCCGGTTCGTCAATCTGGATAATACCAATGCCCGCCGCCTCCAGATCCGCCACTTCATCCCGCAGCGCCAGCGCGATCTGTTTGGCGATGGTTTCGCGGGTTACGTCTTCGCGCGGGAAGGACCAGCAGAGAATGGTCACCGGACCGGTTAACATGCCTTTTACCGGCTTGTCGGTCAGCGACTGAGCGTACTTCGCCCAGTCGACGGTAATCGGCGCAGGACGGCTGACATCACCAATTACCACTGGCGGCTTCACGCAGCGCGAGCCGTAACTCTGCACCCAGCCGTTCTGGGTAAAAACAAAGCCGTCAAGATGCTCACCAAAGTACTCCACCATGTCGTTACGCTCAGCTTCGCCATGGACCAGCACGTCCAGCCCTAATCGCTCCTGTTCAACAATCGCCTGCTTAATGTGTTCGGCAATACCGGTGCGGTAGTGATTCGCATCCAGATTACCTTTTTTGAAGTCCAGTCGCAGGCCGCGGATTTCCGTGGTTTGCGGGAAGGAACCGATGGTGGTCGTCGGCCAGGCGGGTAATTTGAAACGCGCACGCTGGGCTTCGGCGCGTACTTCATACGGATTCTGACGTTGACTGTCCTGCGCGGAGATCGCCGCCAGACGTTTTTCTACCGCCGCATTATGTACGCGTGTTGACTGCCGACGCGCCTGAATTGGTACGCTCCACTCGCGAATTGCCGTCGTGTCGCCGCTGTTCAGCGCATCGCGCAGCAGGGCCAGCTCTTCACATTTTTGCAGAGCAAAGGCAAACCAGCTTTTCACCTCCGCATCCAGACGGGTCTCTACGCTCAGATCGATCGGGCTGTGCAGCAGGGAGCAGGAAGAAGCGATCCACAGCTCACGTTTGTCCACGATGTCCTTAATTTGTGCGTATTTTTCCGTTAGATCGGCGCGCCAGACGTTACGACCGTTTACCAGACCTGCAGACAGTAGCCAGTCAGCGGGCAGACGCGTATGCAGTTCCGCCACATCGTCTTTACCGTGTACCAGGTCAACGTGCAGACCCTGTACCGGCAGCGCAGTAATAGTGTCGAGATTCGGCGTCACGCCCTCGAAATAGGTAGTGAGCAGCAGCTTCACCTGTCCGGTGAGCGCGTCATACGCCGGTTTAAAGGCATCGAGCCAAACCTGGGGCAGCTCCAGCACCAGCGCAGGCTCATCGATTTGTACCCACTGAATGCCGCGTTTGCCCAGTTCAATCAGCACCTGTTTATAGACCGGCAGAATATCGTTCAGCAGGCTGAGACGGTCAAATTGCTCGCCTTTCACTTTACCCAGCCACAGGTACGTTATCGGCCCCAGCAGGACCGGTTTCACCTGGTGGCCCAGCGCCAGCGCTTCGTCTACTTCGTCCAGAAGCTGGGTCCAGGTCAGTTTGAACTGCTGACCTTTTACGAATTCCGGCACCATGTAGTGATAGTTAGTGTTAAACCATTTGGTCATTTCTGCCGCCGCAGCCGGTTCACCGGTCGGCGCGCGACCGCGGCCAATGCGGAACAGGGTATCGATATCAACAGAGCCGTCTTTATTCTGATGACGCGCCGGTACGTTGCCAAGCAGCAGGCTGGTGGTCAGCACATGGTCGTACCAGGCGAAATCGCCAACCGGCAGCAGGTCAATACCGGCCTGTTTTTGTTGATCCCAGTGGCGCGCGCGCAATTCACGCCCTACCGCCAGCAGCTCTTCACGGGACGCGTTGCCCGCCCAGTAGCTTTCTTGCGCTTTTTTCAGCTCGCGACGCAGGCCGACGCGAGGAAAACCGAGGGTGTGATTAATAATTGTCATTTTTATAACCTCATAATGTGTAATCCGAAGGATTTCGGATTTAGGGAAGGCGGCAAACTTGCTCATCCCCAGCAGCTTACTGAAGTAAGTGACTGGGGTGAGGAAGTGCAGCCAACGCACCATAAATTCGAAAGACGCAGGATTTAGACGTCCAGATGTTTACACATCTATATTTGGCGGTTACTGTATATTCCTCAAGCGCAATTTGCTCATGCCGAAGTGAAGGACTTTCATGATCGAGATTAAACACCTGAAAACGCTCCAGGCGCTGCGGAATACCGGGTCGCTCGCCGCCGCCGCCGCGACGCTGCATCAGACCCAATCCGCCTTGTCTCACCAGTTCAGCGATCTGGAACAGCGCCTTGGCTTTCGGCTGTTTATCCGTAAAAGCCAGCCGCTGCGCTTTACGCCGCAGGGTGAGATATTGTTACAGCTCGCCAACCAGGTATTGCCGCAGATTAGCCGCGCGCTTCAGGCCTGTAATGAACCGCAGCAAACACGCTTGCGCATCGCGATTGAGTGCCACAGCTGTATTCAGTGGCTGACCCCGGCGCTGGAGCAGTTCCGCGCGAAGTGGCCGCAGGTAGAGATGGATTTTAAATCCGGGGTGACGTTTGATCCGCAGCCAGCGTTGCAACAGGACGAACTGGATCTGGTACTGACCTCCGACATTCTGCCGCGCAGCGGGCTGCACTATTCCCCAATGTTTGATTTCGAAGTGCGGCTGGTACTGGCGCCCGATCACCCGCTGGCCAGTCAAATCCAGATCTCACCGGAAGATTTAGCCAGTGAAACGTTGCTGATCTATCCGGTACAGCGCAGCAGACTGGACGTCTGGCGACATTTTCTGCAGCCCGCAGGCATCAGCCCGGCGCTGAAAAGCGTTGATAACACGCTATTGTTGATTCAGATGGTAGCGGCAAGAATGGGCATCGCCGCCCTGCCGCACTGGGTGGTGGAGAGTTTTGAGCGCCAGGGTCTGGTGGTCACCAAAACTCTGGGCGATGGGCTCTGGAGCCGCCTTTACGCCGCCGTGCGCGACGGCGAACAACGCCAGCCGGTGACCGATGCGTTTATTCGCTCGGCGCGCAGTCATGCCTGCGATCACCTGCCGTTTGTGCGGAGCGCGGAGCGACCCACTTTCGATGCACCCACAGAGAAGCCAGTATCACAACCGCGCCTGTGATAAAGCTCGGCCAGTGAGGCTGTTGATGCCAGATCGCCAGATTAACCAGCAGCCCGGCAGGCACATGCATGTTATTCATAATGCCTAACGTGCCGGCATCCACCTGCGTCGCCCCCACGTTCCACATGAAATAGCCGATACCTGACGCCGCCACGCCGAGGAAGACCAGAATGCCCCACTGCAGCGTCGTTTCTGGCATCTTCTGCGCATTGCCAAGCAAAGACCACGCCGCCACCGCCACCAGAAACGCGCCGACGTAGAACCAGGCGAACGCGTTGTACTGCGCCATAGGGCGGGTTTCCATTAGACGCTTGTAGCCCACCATGCCGATGGCAAAGCTGATATTGGAAAGCTGCACCAGCAGAAGGCCGGTCCAGAAGTGATCGGTGACCTGATCATAACGGATAATACCCGCGCCGATCACCGCCAGCAGGGCGCTAAACGCATATCCCCAGCGCAGGCGGCGTTTGCTCATCACGTCATAAATCAGCGTGATATAAAGCGGCGTCAGCACGGTAAACAACAACAGTTCCGACACGGTCAAATACAGATAGGCGTGGAAACTCAACATATACATTATGCCGAGCTGCATTGCGCCCACCAGCATATACAGCCCGACAGTTTTCAGGCTGTGGCCGCGCGTGCGCAGAAACGGTAAAAAGACCAACGCCGCCAGGCCAACCCGCACCAGCACGGCGAAATAGCTGTCGACGTGTCCGGCAAGGTATTCGCCGAACAGGCTAAAAGAAAACGCCCACAGGATGGTGGTAATGATGAGTAACGCCACAATGGAACTCTCCGCTTTCAAGGAGTATCCATTGTAGCGAAGAGTTAGGTTGACAACTGACTAACTAACGAACAATCACCTTAACGCAAAAACAGATTGCGCAGATAATGCGGCACCGCATCATCGGCATTAATCCCAATCACTTCCAGCTCTGCATGTAAATCTTTCAGACGCTGGTGGGCGTTGCCCATGATGCAGCCCTTGCCAGCCATCGACAGCATTTCCGCGTCGTTCATGCCATCACCAAAGGCGATGCAGTCGTTCAGGCTGTAGCCCATCGCCTTCGCCACGGCTTCCAGCGCGTGGCCTTTCGATACGCCGCCTGCCATCACCTCCAGACAGGTGAGCGTGGAAAAACTGACGTTCACGCGGTCGCCCCAGCGCGCGTTGATCGCCTGTTCCAGTGGCAGCAGCACCTCATGGCTGTCGCTGGTGAAGAATACCTTGCTGATGCCTTCCGGCTCCAGCAGCGCAGGCTCAAACAGGGAGTAGTTAAAGACTGCCTCTTTGAAAAAACGCATTTCATCCGGGCGGTGACGGTTCATAAACCATTCATCGTCACGATAGACATTCGTGATGATATCCGGGCTTGCGTTCACCACACCAAACAGATCGCTGGCGATATCGCGATCCAGATTATGGGTAAACACCAGATTGCCGTCCATATCATGCACCCGCGCACCGTTAGAGGTGATCATGTAGGACTTAATTTCCAGATTATCACGGATTTGTCCCACGTCGACGTGGTGGCGACCGGTGGCAAAAACAAAGTTAACGCCACGCGCGGTCAGCAGTTTCAGTGTCTCTTTAGCGTAAGGAGATAGGGTATGGTCGGGCGAGAGCAGCGTGCCATCTAAATCAGACGCAACAACCTGATACATATAGAAATTCAACCTCTAAGCAAAGCGGTTTCCGCTGGTGAGTTATGCTTGTTGAAAAAATCAACAATAGCGTGAAGCGCGACTGAGCGCATGGCGTCCTTTTCAAAAAGGATCTCATGGTACGCGCCTTTGATGACAAGCGGTTGACCCCCTTCGACCGGGTGTCCCGCCGCGGCGCGGATTTCACAAAAACGGTAATGCATGTGGTTATCCACCACACGCTCTTCTTCGGCCTGGATCAGCAACGTTGGCGTGGCGTCGTCGCCCGCCCCGGCCAGCACATGCTCTGCCGCCAGGATGCCTTCACGTACCCAATGGTAGGTCGGGCCGCCCACGCGCAATTGTGGCTCATCGGCGTAAAACCGCAGGTTACGCCGATAACGCTGCCGACTGTGCGTTAACAAATTCATGCCAAACGGCAACGCCCGCCAGCGCCCGGTGCCAATCGCATAACCTTCACGGATGCGGGGATGCCCCTCGGCCCAGTCGAGAATATGGCGAACCATCCAGTCGGGCAGGCGCATCACAATACCAAACATCGGCGCGCACAGCGCGATCGCGTCGCACTGGTTTGGATGACGTTGCAGAAACAAAGTCGCAATCGCGCCGCCCATCGAGTGCGCCAGAATGTAGCGCTTCCGCCACGGTCCCGGCTGCACTTCCTGTTCCCAGAACGCCGTTAAATCATCAACATAATCGTTGAAGTTATCGACATGACCACGGTGCGGATCCGATAACATGCGCCCGGAACGGCCCTGCCCCCGGTGATCAATGATCAGGACATCAAAGCCAAGATGAAACAGGTCATAGGCCAGTTCGGCATATTTAACGTAGCTTTCAATACGCCCCGGACAAACCACGATCACCCGATCGTTTTGCTCCGCGCGAAAACGGACGAAACGTACCGGCACGCTGTCTACGCCCGTAAATTCCGCTTCCTCCCGCTGGCGCCAGAAATCGGTCAGCGGTTCCATTGAGAACGCCGCGAACGCATTTTCTCTCGTTTCCCAGTCTTTTTGCTGCTGAAACATCAGGTATCCAGCCTCGTTTACCAGGTAAAATCGTTTTTTTGTCGTTGCCTGACACAACCGCACAACAGTAGCGTATTGTGGCATAAAAATAGACAATCAGGGAGTTTCCGATGACTTTCGAATGGTGGTTCGCCTACCTTTTGACGTCCATAATTTTGAGCCTTTCACCGGGCTCCGGCGCCATCAATACCATGACCACCTCCATTAACCATGGCTATCGTGGCGCAATAGCTTCTATCGCCGGGTTACAGGCGGGCCTGGCTATCCATATCGTGCTGGTCGGCGTCGGACTGGGAACGCTGTTCTCTCGGTCGGTACTCGCATTTGAGATACTGAAATGGGCGGGCGCGGCCTATCTGATCTGGTTGGGCATCCAGCAGTGGCGTGCAGCGGGGGCCATTGATTTGACCACCATGGCGAATACCCAATCCCGCGGGCGTCTGTTTCAGCGCGCCGTCTTCGTCAACCTGACCAACCCGAAAAGCATCGTTTTTCTCGCCGCGCTGTTTCCACAGTTCGTCATGCCGAAGGAGCCGCAACTGATGCAGTACATCATTCTCGGTGTGACGACGATTGTCGTTGATATTGTGGTGATGATTGGTTACGCGACGCTGGCGCAGCGAATTGCGCTCTGGATCAAAGGACCGAAGCAGATGAAGGCGCTGAATAAAGTGTTCGGTTCGCTGTTTATGCTGGTCGGCGCGCTACTGGCTTCGGCAAGGCATGCGTGACAAACGGAGTCGCGCTCGCAATACCTTGTTGACGATCAGAACGGTGGAATATTGACCGTCGAACCAGACAGCAAAGAAAGAAACAGGGTTCATTCTTTGCTGTTGAACGCAGTGTTGCTGGATAGACTGACTCAGCGGTTTATGCTGGAGCAGATGAGCGGACAACAAATTACCGTGCTGGTAAGGCGGGAAATAAATCAGCGCGAAATGATCAAATGGATGCCAAAACCCGCAAACAGCGCGCCGGCAAAGCCGTCGATCCATTTCGCCAGCCGCTGATAGCCGCGACGCATCTGTGGCAGCGCAAACAGACTCGCCACCACCGTAAACCACGCGAATGTTTCCACGATAATCAGCACAAAGATACCCCAGCGCGCGGCGGTACCCACGTTATCGCCAACAAACAGGGAAAACACCGAACCGAAATAGATTATCGCTTTTGGGTTCGCCAGATTGGTCAGCAATCCCTTCAGAAAACTGCGTCCGCTCTGCGCCAGTTCAACCTGCGGCGCGGGCGCGGCAGTATCCTGCTTTTTCAGCGCGCCGCGTAGCATCTGGTAGCCCATCCAGCACAGATACAGACCGCCGCCGACCATAATAATAGTATGCAGCCAGGCCATTTTTTCAATAATCAGATGCAGGCCAAGCAGCGCGATACCCGCCCAGACCATAACGCCACAGGTAATCCCCAGCACGCCCATCATCGCTTCTTTACGCGAGCGGCTGACGGCAGTCTGCGAGACGAAAAAGAAATCCGGACCCGGACTCATGAGCGCTACAATGTGCACCATCGCCACGGTGAGAAATAACATTAGCATGATCGAAATACTCGCGGGGGAAACAGTTCAGTGAGTCACCATCCTGGCACTTTTTTGCCTGGCTGACTACTCCTCGTCGTCACCGTCTACGTGAGCGCGAATCAGCGCCATAAATTCTTTACCGAAGCGTTCGAGTTTACGCATCCCGACACCGTTGACGCTGAGCATTTCGCTGGCGGAAACCGGCATCTGTTCGGCCATCTCAATCAGGGTGGCATCGTTAAACACCACGTACGGCGGGATATTTTCTTCGTCGGCGATCGCTTTACGCAATTTGCGCAGTTTTGCGAACAACTTGCGATCGTAATTGCCGCCGAAGGATTTCTGCATAACCCGCGGCTTAAGGGCAACGATACGCGGTACAGCAAGCTGAAGCGGCACTTCGCCGCGCAGCACCGGACGCGCCGCGTCGGTCATTTGTAACGCGGAATGCTGGGCGATATTTTGCGTCACCAGTCCCAGGTGGATCAGTTGACGGATCACGCTGACCCAGTGCTCATGGCTTTTCTCGCGTCCCATACCGTAGACTTTGAGCTTGTCATGTCCCAGTTCACGGATGCGCTGGTTGTTGGCGCCGCGGATCACCTCAACAACATACCCCATGCCAAAACGCTGGTTCACCCGGCCTATCGTCGAGAGGGCAATTTGCGCGTCCTGCAGGCCATCGTACTGTTTAGGCGGATCAAGGCAGATATCACAGTTACCGCACGGCTCCTGCCGCCCTTCACCAAAGTAGTTGAGCAGTACCAGACGACGACAGGTCTGCGCCTCGGCAAACGCGCCCATCGCATTCAGCTTATGTCGCTCGATATCCTGCAGTTGCCCCTGCGGTTTTTCTTCCAGGCAGCGGCGCAACCACGCCATATCCGCCGGATCGTAAAACAGCATGGCTTCCGCAGGCAGGCCGTCACGACCCGCGCGTCCCGTCTCCTGGTAATAGGATTCAATGTTGCGCGGAATATCAAAATGCACCACAAAACGCACGTTGGGTTTGTTGATGCCCATGCCGAACGCCACGGTCGCCACCACGATTTGCAGGTCGTCGCGCTGGAATTTCTCCTGCACGTCCGCACGCACGTCATTTTCCAGCCCCGCATGGTACGCCGCAGCGCTAAGCCCACGGCTTTGCAGGCGTGCGGCGGTATCTTCTACTTTCGCCCGGCTGTTGCAGTAAATGATGCCGGACTTGCCGCGCTGCTCCTGCACGTAGCGCATCAGTTGATCGAGCGGCTTAAATTTCTCCATCAACATGTAGCGAATGTTGGGCCGGTCAAAACTGCTGATCTGAATTAAGGGGTCGTTGAGGCCTAATAAACGGACGATATCCAGCCGGGTGGTTTCATCCGCCGTGGCGGTCAGCGCCATAAACGGCAGCGCGGGGAAGCGCTGGCGAAGCTGGCCTAACGCCGCGTATTCCGGGCGAAAGTCGTGGCCCCACTGCGAAATACAGTGCGCTTCATCAACGGCCAGTAAGACGGGATTCCAGTGGGCAAGATGCTCGAGGAAGTTATCCAGCATCAGACGTTCAGGTGCGATATAGAGCAAACGAATCTTCCCGGTACGGCATCCTGCCATCACCTCATGTTGCTGTTCACGCGTCTGGGTCGAGTTCAGGCAGGCCGCCGCCACGCCGTTCGCCAGCAGCTGATCGACCTGGTCTTTCATCAGGGAAATCAGCGGCGAGACCACCACCGTTAACCCATCAAGGAGCAAAGCAGGGATTTGATAGCACAGGGATTTCCCGCCGCCGGTCGGCATAACCACCAGGCAGTCGCGTCCGGACATCGCAGTGTCGATGATCGCTTCCTGGCCCGGGCGAAACTGTTGGTAGCCAAAGGTCTCCTGCAAAACCTGTTTAGCTCCGGACTCCAGATTCAACACTTCCGCCTGCGCCACATTCACCCCGTTCGCCATCAAATAAAACAGGCGCTATTTTCAGCGCCTGAGAGAGAAACTGCAATGTTTAATCGATCAGAAGATATCGTTAAGCATCACGCCGACACCCACTCGCGTCTGGTTGAAGTTGTAATCGATAAGCGACTCGCCATAGCCGCTGTATACCTGGGTGTAAAGCCGAACGTGCTTCGTCAGCGGATAGCTCAGACCCAGTTCAGCGCCGCCGTAGCCGGTGTTCCAGTTATACTGTCCTTTCGCGCTCAGCACCGCATCGCCGAGGTGATACCCGATTTTCAACTGGTAATAGCCCATATATTTGGTGATATCGGGGTTATCGTCGGTGCTGCCGATGACATACCACGGTTTCACCTCCACCAGCCAGTTGCCGTTTTCCGCCATCAGGCGCGTGTAAAGACGGTTCCAGCTACGTGAGGTTGGGTCCGAACGCCCGTTGGAATCATGGTTGTACCCCATTTCCACGTCGCGCAGCGTCCAGCCCGCAAAGCGATAATCGGTTGCAAAGCCGAGAAAAAGTTGTGGCTCGTAGTTGGTTTCACGAAACGGCGAGGACTCTTCGCTGTTGGAAAGCTGCCACCAGGATTTCTGAGTATACGACGCCCCCAGGACTGAATGGGGTCCCAGGATCCCTCGCCACAGCGGGAATGCCAGGCTCAACTGGAATTTCACTTCGTCTTTGCGGGCGTTTTCAGACCAGTTATAAGTGCTGATCGCTTCTTTATTTAAGTCGCTGGTACTGGTGTAGATCAGGTAGTTGTTGTCGTAAGGGTAAAGCGTGAACGGATTGTCATGCTCCACCAGCATATTGGCGATGATACTGCCCTGTACCGACGGCGTGTCATGCACCTCTTTTACCGTCGCTTCTTGCGCAAAAGCGACCACTGGCAGCATAGCTGCCGTCCATAAACCACCCAGAATCGCCCGCATTCTTGTTGTTCTCCTGAACGAAATAGTTAAGTTTTGAATAAAAATTGTTTCCGCCATTCTACATATTTACTGGTGTTGCGGTTAGTTATCCCGTCTTAAAGTAGAAATCAACAAACAAGAAGCATAACATCAACATTTCATTAACCAATGGAGTGACGGAATCGTATGTCTGCTGTACTCACCGCGGAGCAAGCCCTGAAGCTTGTGGGCGAAATGTTTGTCTACCACATGCCGTTTAACCGGGCGCTGGGGCTGGAACTCGAACGCTACGAAAAAGAATTTGCCCAACTGGCGTTTAATAATCAACCGATGATGGTCGGTAACTGGGCGCAAAGTATTTTGCATGGCGGGGTGATCGCCTCAGCGCTGGATGTTGCCGCCGGACTGGTTTGCGTAGGGAGCACGCTGACCCGCCATGAAACCATCAGCGAAGACGAGCTACGTCAACGGCTGTCGCGAATGGGGACCATCGATTTACGCGTCGATTACCTGCGTCCGGGCAGGGGTAACCGTTTCACCGCTACCAGCAGCTTGCTGCGCGCCGGGAATAAAGTCGCCGTGGCGCGGGTGGAATTACACAATGAAGAGCAGTTATACATTGCCAGCGCCACCGCCACTTATATGGTAGGGTAAAACACGATAAACTGTTGTTACATTTCAGACACGAGTTTTCCCGATGGATGCAAAGCAAACGCGGCAGGGCGTGTTACTCGCTCTTGCCGCTTATTTTATTTGGGGCATCGCCCCTGCGTACTTCAAACTGATTCATTACGTCCCTGCGGATGAAATCCTGACGCACCGGGTGATCTGGTCATTCTTTTTTATGGTGGCGCTGATGAGCGTCAGCCGTCAGTGGTCCGGCGTCAAAACGCTGCTGCAGACACCGAAAAAGGTGTTCCTGCTGGCGTTGTCTGCCGTGCTGATTGGCGGTAACTGGCTGTTGTTTATCTGGGCGGTGAACAATCACCACATGCTGGAAGCCAGCCTCGGTTACTTCATTAATCCGCTGGTCAATATCCTGCTGGGAATGATTTTCCTCGGCGAACGCTTTCGCCGGATGCAGTGGGTGGCCGTAATTCTGGCGGTGTGCGGCGTGTTGGTGCAGTTATGGACCTTTGGGTCGCTGCCAGTCATCGCGCTGGGGCTGGCGTTTAGCTTTGCCTTTTACGGTCTGGTCCGTAAAAAGATTGCCGTGGAAGCACAAACCGGCATGCTGTTTGAAACGCTGTGGCTGTTGCCAGTAGCGGCGATTTACCTGTTTGGTATTGCGGACAGCACAACCAGCCACATGGGGCAAAACCCGCTGTCACTTAATCTATTGCTGATCGCCGCAGGCGTCGTGACTACCGTCCCGCTGCTGTGCTTTACCGGCGCCGCAACCCGTTTGCGCCTCTCAACGCTGGGCTTCTTCCAGTACATTGGCCCGACGCTGATGTTCCTGCTGGCAGTCATGTTTTACGGCGAAGTGCCGGGGGCAGATAAGATGGTGACGTTCGCGTTTATCTGGTTGGCGCTGGCGATTTTTGTCGCCGATGCGATTTATACCCAGCGCAGGACGCGTAAAAGCGTGTGATTTACCCGTCCCCCTGACCCTCTCCTGTCTGGAGAGGGAACCCGCCAGGTTTTACAGCCAGTTCTTACGTTTAAAGTACAGATACGGCGCCAGCCCCGCGAGGATCATGAAGATAATCGCGCCAGGGTAGCCAAAGCTCCATTTTAGCTCCGGCATAAACTCAAAGTTCATCCCGTAACTGGATGCCACCAGCGTCGGCGGCAGGAACACCACGGAGACCACCGAGAAGATCTTGATGATGCGGTTCTGCTCGATGTTGATAAAGCCCATCGCCGCCTGCATCAGGAAGTTCACCTTCTGGAACAGAGATTCGTTGTGCGGCAGCAGGGATTCGATATCGCGTAAGATCTCGCGCGCCTGCTCCAGTTGACCACCCGGCAGACGCGCTTTGCGTACCAGGAAGTTCAGCGCGCGCTGGGTATCCATCAGACACAAACGCACCTTCCAGCCGATATCCTCCAGCTCCGCCAGCGTCGAAAGCGCTTCATCATATTCATCGCCCTGATGCCCTTCCATGATCACACGGCTAAGCTGTTCCAGGTCGCTGTAGATGTTTTCAATTTCATCCGCCAGCTGTTCGATTTTGGTTTCGAACAGATCGAGCAGCAGTTCATAGGCGTTACCGTCGACCATCGCCTGGCTACGGGCGCGCATGCGGTATAAACGAAACGCGGGCAGTTCGCGCTCACGCAGGGTAAACAGACGGCCATCGCGAATGGTAAACGCCACGGTGGAGTTACCGGCGTGATCTTCCGCGTCTTCAAAGAAGAAGAAGGAGTGGATGTGCAGGCCGTCTTCGTCTTCAAAAAAACGCGCGGATGCTTCGATGTCTTCCAGTTCGGGGCGGGTTGCCAGGCTCTGCCCCAGCTCGGATTGTACGCGCAAACGCTCGTCATCGTCCGGTTCGACCAGGTCGACCCACACGGCATTAATCAGGGTTTGTGATTCTTCGACTTCCAGCCGGCTCAGTCGATTGTTTTCCAGTTGAAATGCGCTCAGCATGACCGGGACTCCCAATGCGTAAAAATATCGGACAGTTCGGTGGGCACACAGAAACAAGTTGGGTTTCAGACCATAAAAGCCTGACTCAGCGCGACGGGAAAAAATGCAGGTCGCTGACAACCGCTAAGGCCATCAGCAAAAAGGGATAGCCTTAGGAGTTGATCCTGGATGACAGGATAATGAGCCAGTATCTACTGGGTGTGTCCAAGGCGAATGTCCTCTTAGCGTAATCGTGCGCGCATGTTACGCCAGCAAAAATTTGCCGTCAACTCGCAACGGAACGCGAAAAAGTAATAATTTCCCCTTATGTAAAAAGGTTAGCAGAGAGGGGGGATTTATCTATGATTTCAGAATATTAAGCGGCGATGTGGAAGCGAAAAGCGTCTGTCTGATAAGACTGCCGTCATCCGGGAATAAGCCAGGCCGGACGATGGCATAACTCCCTTATCCGGCCTAAGAATCAATGCGTTAGCGCCATCAGACCGTTTCCAGCTTCGCGTATGCCGCGACCAGCCATTTTATCCCCTGTCCCTGGAAGGCGACCTGTAACCGGCTGTGCTCGCCGCTGCCTTCCAGATTCACAATGGTGCCGTCACCGAACTTCGCATGGCGTACGCGCTGGCCCAGCTTATACCCGGTATCGTTTTCTGCAAGGGGCGCGCCCATCCGCTGATGGCTGACCGGACGGCTGACCGTCGCCCGCAGGCGGACTTCTTCCACACACGCTTCCGGTAGTTCGCCGATAAAGCGCGACGGGCGGTGATAGACCTCTTTACCATACAGACGGCGAGTTTCGGCGTAGGTCAGGGTAAGTTTTTGCATCGCGCGTGTTACGCCAACGTACGCCAGGCGGCGCTCTTCTTCCAGACGCCCCCCTTCATCCAGCGACATCTGGCTGGGGAACATCCCCTCTTCCATGCCGACGATAAACACCTGTGGGAATTCCAGCCCTTTCGCGGAGTGTAACGTCATGAGCTGAACCGCGTCCTGCCAGGTATCCGCCTGCCCTTCTCCCGCTTCCAGCGCCGCGTGGGAAAGGAACGCCTGCAGCGGCATTAAATCTTCATCTTCTTCGTTGTAGCTGAACTGACGCGTCGCCGTCACCAGCTCCTCTAAGTTTTCAATACGGGTTTGTCCTTTCTCACCTTTTTCCTGCTCATACATAGTGCGCAGCCCGGAATCTTTAATCACCCGGTCAGTCTGCACGTGCAGCGGCATATCGGCGGTTTCCTGCGCCAGCGCGTCAATCAGCTCCATAAAACGCTGGAGCGCACTGGCGGCGCGTCCGGCCAGCGCTTTTTCTTGCAACAGGTCGCGACAGGCCTGCCAGAGAGTAAGCTGGCGATCGCGCGAGGTCTGGCGCACCACGTCAAGGGTGCGATCGCCAATCCCGCGGGTTGGCGTATTGACCACGCGTTCAAAAGCGGCGTCGTCATTGCGGTTCGCGATCAGGCGCAGGTAAGAGAGTGCGTCTTTAATTTCCTGACGTTCGAAGAAGCGCATACCGCCATAAATTCGGTACGGCATGCTGGCTTGCAGCAAGGCTTCTTCCAGCACGCGCGACTGGGCGTTGCTGCGGTAGAGAATGGCGCACTGTTCCAGCGCCCCACCGTTGTCCTGCCAGGTTTTGATGCGGTTAACCACAAACCGCGCTTCGTCCAGTTCGTTGAAGGCGCAGTAAAGCGAGATAGGCTCACCGTCAACGCCGTCGGTCCACAGTTTTTTCCCCAGTCGACCGTTGTTATTTTCAATCAGGGCGTTGGCCGCGCTCAGAATGTTGCTGGTCGAACGGTAGTTCTGCTCCAGACGAATGGTTTGCGCGCCGGGGAAGTCGTTGAGAAAGCGCTGGATATTTTCCACCTGCGCGCCGCGCCAGCCATAAATGGACTGGTCGTCGTCGCCCACAATCATCACTTTTCCGCTATCGCCCGCAAGCAAACGCACCCACGCGTACTGGATGTTATTGGTATCCTGAAATTCGTCCACCAGAATATTGGTGAAACGCTCGCGGTAGTGCTGAAGGATATGCGGTTTATTAAGCCATAGCTCATGGGCGCGCAGCAGCAGTTCGGCAAAATCCACCAGTCCGGCGCGATCGCACGCTTCCTGATAGGCCTGATACACCTTCTGCCAGGTCTGCTCTACCGGATTTCCAAAACTCTGTAGGTGGTGCGGCCGCAGCCCTTCGTCTTTCTGGCTGTTGATGAACCACATGGCCTGGCGCGGCGGCCACTGCTTCTCGTCAAGGTTCATCGCCTTGATCAGGCGCTTGAGCAGACGCAACTGGTCTTCACTGTCCAGGATCTGGAAATCCTGCGGCAGGTTGGCGTCCATGTGGTGCGCACGCAGCAGTCGGTGTGCCAGCCCGTGGAAGGTCCCCACCCACATTCCGCCCTGGCTGGTGCCCATCAGTTGGCCGATACGGTGGCGCATTTCCGCCGCCGCTTTGTTGGTGAAGGTCACCGCCATAATCGAATACGGCGAGTTGTTCTCCACAGTCAGCAACCAGGCGATACGGTGTACCAGAACGCGGGTTTTACCACTCCCCGCCCCGGCGAGAACCAGCATGTTGCTGCGTGGCGCGGCCACCGCTTCGCGCTGTTTGTCATTGAGGCTGTCGAGCAGGTAAGAAACGTCCATTGGCACCGCCGCGTATAAGTAGGTAGGGCGGATAAGCGTAGCGCCATCCGCCAAAAAAAGCTGGGTATATATACAGAGTTCTGCTGGTGATTATATCAGCGTCGTGAGGGATGCCAACCGTGAAATTTCCATATGCGGCAACAAGCGGCTGTCATAGGTCTGCATCAGGTCGGCATTTTGCGGCTTGATCCAGCAGGCCTGCAAACCGCTGCGGATCGCTCCGGCAACATCGGTGGTCAGATCGTCGCCCACGTGCAGGATCTCGCCGATCGGCACGTTGAGTTTTTCCGCCGCCAGAAAGTACATGTCGCTAAACGGCTTTGAGCGACCATCCGGACCTGCGCGCAGCACAAATTCAAAATAGTCGCCAAGACCAAACAGTTCCGGCTGGGCGTTACCGTTGGTGATCGCCACCAGCGGCCATTTCTTCGCTAACGCCTTCAGCGTGTCATGCGTGGCTTGCGGCACATCGACCTGACTGCGCCATTTAGCAAAGTTCATCATCGCCGCATTTGCGCCTGCTATCGCGTCTTCCGCCGGGAGGCCTGCGTTGAGCATTGCCTGTTCCACCGCGCGATGCCGCCAGCGGGTCACATCGTGATAGATGTCCGGGTCCGCCTCGCGCACAACCTGGCGCAGGCGTTGCAGATCGGCATTCTGAATCGTGCGCAGCGCCGGATGATAATTTTGCACAAAGGCAAGCGCTTCCTGCTCGGTGCGCAGGATAACCGGACGGTTATCATAAAGGGTGTCATCGAGATCGAAGGTGATCGCGGAAATGTGCCCTAAAGGCCGGTAAAAACGCATTATTTCCCCCGTTTGGCGCGCGGGTGCGCCGCATCGTACACCGAGGCAAGGTGTTGAAAATCCAGATGAGTATAGATTTGCGTGGTGGAGAGGTTAGCGTGTCCTAACAGCTCCTGTACGCCACGCAGGTCGCCGCTTGACTCCAGCATGTGGGTCGCGAACGAATGACGTAACTTGTGCGGGTGGACGTGGCTGTTCAGTCCCTGTTTGATCCCCCACTCGGCAAAACGCTTCTGCACGTTACGCGCGGAGATCCGCTTGCCAAGCTTCGACAGGAACAGCGCGTCTTCTTCACTGCCAAACAGACCGCGCAGATCCAGCCAGTGTTCAATCCACGCCACTGCGTTCCGGCCAATGGGCAAACGGCGCTCTTTGCTGCCTTTCCCCATCACCCACACTTCGCCAGTGTCGAGATCGAGATGCTTAATATCCAGCCCCACCAGTTCGGACAAACGCAGCCCCGCGCCGTACATCACCTCCAGCATCGCCCGGTCGCGCACGGCGAGCGGATCGTTAAGGTCGATGTCCAGCAAACGGTTCATGTCGTCGACGTCGATATTTTTCGGCAAATGGCGAGGCGTTTTCGGCGCAGAAACGCCTTTCGCCGGGTTGGCGCTCAGTTTTCCTTCGCTGACCATCCAGTCGAAGAAACTGCGCAATGCGGAAAGACGTAACGCCAGGCTGGCAGGGCCAAGCCCTTGTCGACGGCTGCGCGCCGCGAAACTGCGCACCATCGCCGCGTCACAGTGTTGCCAGCTCTCCAGCCCCGCCGCGGTAGCAAGGGCGATAATGGCATCCAACTGACGCTGGTAGTTTTTCAGCGTAATGGGGCTAAGCTGGCGCTCCACGCCGAGATAGCGCAGGAAACGGTCGACATCGGTGTTGAAATCGCTCATACGCGTTCAATCCAGCGCTCCAGCAGATCCGGTAGCATCAGCGCGACCTCCTGCAGCAACTGCGTTCCCTGTCCCTGTTGATAATGATGCACATCGCGGCTGCTGAATACGATCACGCCCAAATCGCCGTCGCGCCCCAGCATCGACATCGCGACCGAGCCAATCGCTTTGGCTTCCGGCAGCACCACCAGCAACTCCGGACCGTTTAAAGGCCCAAGATAATGGTGTGCCTGCCCCAGTCGTTGAATACGCAGCGGTTCAAAGGCTTGCCGGTTTAGCGCCAGATGGGTGTAGCTCGACGGCGCGCCGAGTCGCCAGCGATCGGGAAACAAACGGACGGTCGCGCCCGCCAGCCCCAGATCCCGCGCCCAGCGATGAAAGCGCATTAACATATCATCCAGACTGGTTGCAGCGACCAGCCGCCCCTGCAAATGCAGTAGACGGTAAAACAGGCTTTCGTTCGCTGTCGCCTGCGCCACCAGCAGCGACATGTTTTCTTCAAGAACGTTGATGTGATTACGCGCGCGCGCCATATGCCACTCAACCAGCGATACCGTGCCCCGCACCGGATGGGGAACACGCATCGCTTCCACCGCGTGCGCGTTGCGGATAAAGAATTCAGGATTCTTTTGCAGATAGTCGACGACCGCCCGGTCATCGAGTTCCATAAGCGTTTCCTGTAGTTCTTCCCCTGGCTGCTTCATAGATGGATAAACCCGTCGTAAACATGTGCCGCCGGACCTGTCATGTATAACGGATGGCCCGGACCTTTCCAGGCGATATCAAGGCGACCGCCCGGTAATTCGACGCGAACATCTTCCGCCAGCAGACCTTGTTGAATGCCGACGGCGACGGCCGCGCACGCACCGCTGCCGCAGGCTTGCGTCTCGCCCGCGCCGCGCTCGTAAACGCGTAAACGAATATGCTCACGCTTCACAACCTGCATAAAACCAATATTTGCCCGCTCGGGGAAACGCTCGTGGCTTTCCAGCACTGGTCCAAGCGTTTCCACTGCCGCCGTGTCGACGTCATCGACCTGAATCACGCAGTGCGGGTTTCCCATTGAAACCACGCCGCACAATATTGTCTGCTCGGCGGCGCGCATAATATAGGTCTTTTCCGCTTTGTTCGCGCGAAACGGCACTTGAGACGGCTCGAAATTGGGTTCCCCCATGTTCACCCGCACCAGCTCGTCGTCCGTTACGCTCAGCACCATTCGGCCATTGGCCGTACTGACGCGTATATCGCGTTTATTGGTCAGCCCTTTCAGGCGCACAAAACGCGCGAAGCAGCGCGCGCCATTACCGCACTGGGACACTTCGCTGCCGTCGGCATTGAAGATGCGATAATGAAAATCCAGCTCCGGATCGTACGGCGGCTCGACCACCAACAATTGGTCAAATCCCACGCCCAGATGCCGGTCAGACAGGCGGCGGATGAGTTCCGGTGAAAAAAAGACATTCTGCGTTACCGCGTCGACGACCATAAAATCGTTGCCAAGGCCATGCATTTTAGAGAATTGCATTATTCACTCCGTTCACGCGGGGACAGAAACACACCGTCAGTAGTTCACCTGCGTTGGCCCGTCTCCCGTTGCGCGATCGTTTTGATCGGGCGTCGTTGATTGCGTTTGCGGATCAACAGGTTTGGTCGGCGGCGGCGCGTTTTTATCGGCTGGCGGGAAATAAAGCGGACCTTTTAAGCCACAGCCCGTCAGGCTGAACAGAGTCAGAAGTACAGCGAGTGCCTGAAACACGTTTTTCATTATGGATTGCCTGTAAGTTCATGCTTTCTGCTTTCTATCATCGCAGGAGAAGACGTAAAAGCAAGAGTTTGCCAGTAATCTGCAACACGTTTTGTTTCGCGTTATACTGCCGCCATCACGAAAAAAACGGGAAACGACAATGAACGACAGTGAATTCCATCGCCTGGCAGATACCCTGTGGATGACCATCGAAGAACGTCTGGACGATTGGGACGGTGACAGCGATATCGACTGCGAGATCAATGGCGGCGTGCTGACCATTAGCTTTGAAAACGGCAGCAAAATTATTATCAACCGTCAGGAACCGTTGCATCAGGTATGGCTGGCAACCAAACAGGGCGGTTACCATTTTGACCTGAAAGGCGACGAATGGGTGTGCGATCGCAGCGGCGAAACCTTCTGGGATCTGCTGGAACAGGCGGCAACGCAGCAGGCGGGCGAGACGGTCAGCTTCCGCTAAGTTTGTTTCAGGTTCGTCCGAATGTCGGCCCGATAAGCGAAGCGTCATCGGGCGCGATAATTACGAAAAGTACTGTTGCAGCAGCGGCGCGTCGTTATCCTGGTTGGCCGGCGGGACGTTGCTGATAGATTGCGCGCGGAACGGGATCACCTGGGCGCGCCCGTCGGTTTTCACAATCTGATAAAACTGCGGCAGGTTGAAATTTATGAAGCTGGAGCCGTAAGTAAAGCGGTCATGCGACGACGAGTAGAAGCGGCTGACGTCACGCACCAGCTCTTCCTTACTGCCTTCGCAGTGATGATACACTTCCGCACGGTTGCTCTCGTCCAGAATGTAAATATTAAAGCCCTTCTCATCGCCGGTTTCTTCAAAGAAGAACTGGATGATCCCTTCGCTGGCAAAGCCATCCACCACCGGCGGCAGCTTCACCTGGTTCGTTTCCACCTGCACGGAAAGGCCGTGCAGCTTGTTATGCGAAATCGCGCCGTAAAACTCAATGGCGTTTTCCAGCTTCTGCACCGACACGTTAAGGCGCTCAAAGAACAGGCCCCAGGTCTGGCCGGAAACGCGCAGCGCCTTAAAGCGTCCCGTTTCCTGACGGGTGCTGGAAAGACGCAGTTCAATGCACTCGGAAACCAGTTGCTGTACGCGGGTACGAATTAAGCCGCGCAGATGCTGGCTGTAGCAGAACACTTCCACGCTGTCCGGCGGCGCGGCATCCTGGTGCATTTTGCCGAGAATCGTCTTCAGCGCTTCGATCATCGCCTGTTCGCCGTTAAAGTGCAGGGTACGCACTTCGTTCCACGAGTTGCGGTACAACAGGTCAACGCTGCCGACCAGGCAATTTTGCTCTTCGCCAAAGCTGAACACATCCAGTTTACGGAAGTCGAAATGCACCACCTGATTGCGGAACGCCGCCGTCGGGTCATATTCAAGGTTAACGATAATCGCCAGATGGCGAATTTCACACGGACTGTAGAGCGCTTTCGGCGTCGGCGCTGGCAGACGCAACGGGAAGTGATGCGAAACATCCGCCACCATCTCCTGCAGCTTCGGCAGATCCACAATACCGTTGCCCTTAATAAACAGATGCGTCCGCGAGGTCAGCAGGCCGTTAAACCACGCCCAGGCCACCAGTTTGTTCAGATAGCGGTTATATTCCAGCGGTTGATGGCTGATGATCGAATCCATGTTCGGCGCGCGGTTATAAAGATACCAACCTGAACGGTTGGCGCGGCCCGGCGGCACATGGATAAAGGTTAAATTCGGTTCAGAGAGATCGGGCGAAATCTGCGGGTTCACCAGCGTGACTTTACCCGGCAGGGCTTCAAATGCCGCATACAGTTTACGGGTGAGAACGCCGATATCCTGCGGACTGGCGCTAACGCTAAGGTTATTCCTGCGCGCAAAGCGGATCAGATTACGATAGCTTTGCATCATGGCGTCGAGCAGCTCGTTATGCGCTTCACGCACCTGATCGATCTTCCAGTTTGCCCGGTTATCGAGCATAGCCAGACGGGCGTCGTCCCATCCCCATTCGTTCACTAACTGGCTCAGTACCTCACGTCGCCACCCCACACAGGCGCGCTCGCGGCTCAGTTTCTCGCACACTTTCAGATAGAAACATCGACGCACCAGATCCAGGCGCGTCGGATCTTCAATCGCCGTGAGATATTCAGTAACGCGCTCCAGCATCATGCAGTATGGATCGAGCCCAAATGACACAATTTCGCCGTCGTGCAGGCGCTGTTTAATGTCTTTTGCAAGCAGGCGCGGATTGGGGTATTCCCAGGAATAAGCCTCAAGCAGCAGCGTTTTGAGCACCGCTTTGTAGGGGGAATCAATGCTTTTATACAGTTGCCACAGGCTGGCGCCGAAGTATTCTTCGGCGGAGAGTGAGCTTAAGCCGCCCAGATCCAGCCATTCGTTCGGCGTAAGCACGCCCTGCGCGTAGAGCGTCATCACGTAGTCATCGTAATGCTCTTCTTCGTCGCCCGGCACCATATTCCACAGAATACGCTTACCGGCGAGGCGCACAGCAGTGCGGTAAAATTCGTCGAGCAGCAGGATGTGCTGGGTGGAGCCACAGTCTTCTCCCCCCAGGCTACCGCTTTCATTGTGACGGAAACGGTTTTCATCGATCAGGAAGAAGCTGACTTCCACCCCCAGCGAGGCGGCCCAGCTTTCCAGCAGGCTGCATTTTCGTTGCAGTAGTTGGCGCTCTTCACTGTCGAGCCACGACTGGTGGCATACCCAGATATCCAGGTCAGACGAACAGCTTTGCCCAACGGAGGAGGTGCTGCCCATTGAGTAAACGCCAGTGATAGGCAATTCGCCCTTCGGCGGATCCTGCGGCGCGAGTCCTCGGTGCAGTTCCAGTTCGTTCAGGTAGTGGCGTTGGGTTTCATCAGGCGTGTAGAAGCAAATGCCTCGGGGAACGTTACCATCAAGGTACCCCGGCATCAGCGGATGGTGGTAATGCAATAATGTCGGCAGAAGACTGTACACCTGCTGAAAAGCAGGTCCCATGGCAGCAAGCGCGCGATCCACGCGCAATTGATTTATGGCATCCAGTCTCTGTTTCAGAGTCTCAATATAGAGGTACAAGACGTATCGCCTGATGTTGCTACCCGTCATGTTGTCGATCGTCGCAGTAAGAACGCCTGCGCGCGACCTTCACCATTCGGGATAAACCGTATGTCAAAAAAACCGTTACCCTTTTCGTCCGTATTTTTGTGCTTACCGACGAAAAAATGGTCTAAAACGTGATCAATTTAACACCTTGCTCATTGACCGTAAAGAAAGATGCACTACATACAAGTGTAGCACCAATCGCTGCGCGTAAATTCTGTAATACGATCGGGCGGCTTCTCGTCATTATTTACTGCCAGCTGTCGCGCTGCGTCTTATCCTTTACTTACCTTTGACCGTAACACTGCCATCCCACTTGTAAGGATGTTAGGATGAACCACGGACGATAATGACGGTAACAAGCATGTTAGACAATGTTTTAAGAATTGCCACACGCCAAAGCCCCCTTGCGCTCTGGCAGGCACATTATGTCAAAGACGCGCTGATGGCAAATCATCCCGGCCTGGTGGTGGAACTGGTGCCAATGGTGACGCGTGGCGACGTCATTCTTGACACCCCGCTGGCCAAGGTGGGCGGTAAAGGCTTGTTCGTGAAAGAACTCGAAGTCGCGCTACTGGAAAAACGCGCCGATATCGCAGTGCACTCAATGAAAGATGTCCCGGTCGAATTCCCTGAAGGGCTGGGGCTGGTGACTATCTGCGAACGCGAAGATCCGCGTGACGCCTTTGTTTCAAATACCTTCAATACACTCGACGAATTGCCCGCAGGCAGTATTGTGGGCACGTCGAGCTTACGCCGCCAGTGCCAGCTCGCCGAGCGCCGTCCGGATCTTATTATCCGTTCCCTGCGCGGCAACGTCGGCACGCGTTTAAGCAAACTGGATAACGGCGACTACGACGCGATTATTCTTGCCGTTGCAGGCCTCAAACGCTTAGGACTTGAATCACGCATCCGCACCGCGCTGCCGCCGGAAATTTCGCTCCCTGCAGTGGGCCAGGGCGCGGTCGGCATTGAATGCCGTCTTGATGATACGCGCACCCAGGCGCTGCTGGCGCCGCTGAATGACGAGATCACCGCGCTGCGGGTGAAAGCTGAGCGCGCCATGAACACCCGTCTGGAAGGCGGCTGCCAGGTGCCGATTGGCAGCTATGCTGAAATGATTGATGGCGAAATTTGGCTGCGTGCGCTGGTTGGCGCCCCGGACGGTTCGGTGATGGTGCGCGGTGAACGTCGCGGTGCCGCCGATCAGGCCGAGCAGATGGGCATCTCGCTTGCCGAAGAGCTGCTGGACAACGGCGCCCGCGCTATTCTGACGGAAGTGTATAACGGAGAGTCCCCCGCATGAGCATTCTGGTCACCCGCCCGTCTCCCGCAGGGGAGGAATTAGTGAGCCGTCTGCGCGCACTGGGGCAGGAGGCCTGGAGCTTTCCGCTCATCGAATTCACGCCGGGGCGCGATCTGTCGCGACTCCCCGAGGCGCTGGCGGCGCTGACGGATAACGATCTGCTGTTTGCGCTGTCGCAACACGCGGTCTCTTTCGCCCATGCGCACCTGGAGCGGCAAAGGGAGAAGTGGCCCGCTGAACCGCGCTATTTCGCCATTGGCCGCACCACCGCGCTGGCGCTTCATACCGTCAGCGGTCACGATATTCGCTATCCGCAGGATCGGGAAATTAGCGAAGTGTTGCTACAATTACCTGAATTACAAAATATTGCAGGTAAACGGGCGCTGATCCTACGCGGTAACGGCGGTCGGGAACTGTTGGGGGAAACCCTGACGGCGCGCGGCGCTGACGTGGCGTTTTATGAATGTTATCAACGCAGCGCTAAACATTACGATGGCGCGGAAGAAGCAATGCGCTGGCAGTCGCGCGGGGTGACGACGGTGGTTGTCACCAGCGGCGAAATGCTGCAACAGCTTACCGCGCTGATTCCGCAGTGGTATCGCGAAAACTGGTTACTACGCTGCCGGCTTATTGTCGTCAGTGAGCGTCTGGCGCACCTCGCCCGGGAACTGGGCTGGCAAGATATTCAGGTCGCCGATAACGCCGACAACGATGCGCTACTGCGCGCATTACAATAACTCTCATAATGGGAAGCCATAATGACGGAACAAGAAAAATCCTCCGCCGTGGTTGAAGAAACCAGGGAGGCCGTGGACACCACGCCACAGCCAGTAAAAGCTGAAAAAAAGAGTAACAACAGCACCGCGCTGGTCCTGAGCGCAGTGGCTATCGCGATTGCGCTGGCGGCGGGCGTTGGGCTTTATGGCTGGGGAAAACAACAGGCAACCACCCAAAGCGCCGCGAACGATGCGCTGGTTAATCAACTGACCGCGCTGCAAAAGGCGCAGGAAAGCCAGAAAGCGGAGCTGGAAGGCATTATCAAACAGCAGGCGGCACAGCTTGAGCAGGCCAATCGCCAGCAAGCCGAACTGTCCAGACAACTGGATGAAGTGCAGCAAAAAGTCGCCACTATTTCCGGTAGCGATGCAAAAACCTGGCTGCTGGCGCAGGCGGATTTCCTCGTCAAGCTGGCAGGTCGTAAGCTGTGGAGCGATCAGGATGTCACCACGGCGGCGGCATTGCTGAAAAGCGCCGACGCCAGCCTGGCGGACATGAACGATCCAAGCCTGATCGCTGCTCGTCGGGCGATTACCGACGATATTGCCAGCCTCTCCGCGGTTTCCCAGGTGGATTACGACGGCATTATCCTGAAGGTCAATCAGCTGTCTAATCAGATCGATAACCTGCGTCTGGCCGATAACGACAATGACGGTTCGCCGATGGATGCAGACAGCCCTGAGCTTTCCAGTTCGATCAGTGAATGGCGCATTAATCTGCAAAAAAGCTGGCAGAACTTTATGGACAGCTTTATTACCGTTCGTCGTCGCGACGACACCGCCGTGCCGCTACTGGCGCCGAATCAGGATGTCTATCTGCGGGAGAACATTCGCTCTCGTCTGTTAGTCGCCGCGCAGGCAGTGCCGCGTCATCAGGAAGAAACCTACCGCCAGGCGCTGGATAATGTCTCAACCTGGGTACGCGCTTACTACGATACTGACGACGCCACCACCAAAGCCTTCCTTGAAGAAGTGGATAAGCTCAGCCAGCAGAACATCACGATGGACGTGCCGGAAACGCTGCAAAGCCAGGCCATTCTTGAAAAATTAATGCAGACCCGTGTGCGTAACCTACTGGCGCAACCAACCGCGACAACAACGGAAGCCGCGCCCGCACCTGCCGCACCGCAGGCTGAAGCCCCGGCAGCCGCGCCGCAAGGAGAATAATGATGCTGAAAGTATTATTGCTCTTTGTGCTGTTGATAGCCGGGATTGTGGTGGGGCCGATGATCGCCGGCCATCAGGGTTACGTGCTGATCCAGACCGATACATATAACATCGAAACCAGCGTCACCGGGCTGGTCATCATCCTGATCCTTGCGATGGTGGTGCTGTTTGCCATCGAATGGGTGCTGCGCCGAATCCTTCGTACCGGCGCCCATACGCGAGGCTGGTTCGTTGGCCGTAAGCGTCGTCGCGCGCGTAAGCAAACGGAACAGGCGCTGCTGAAGCTGGCGGAAGGCGACTACCAACAGGTTGAAAAGCTGATGGCGAAAAACGCCGACCATGCCGAACAACCGGTCGTAAACTATCTGCTGGCGGCGGAAGCGGCGCAGCAGCGCGGCGATGAAGCGCGCGCTAATCAACATCTGGAACGCGCGGCGGAACTGGCAGGTAACGACACCATTCCGGTGGAGATTGCCCGCGTACGCCTGCAGCTGGCGCGTAATGAGAACCATGCGGCGCGTCACGGCGTTGATAAACTGCTGGAAGTCACGCCACGTCATCCGGAAGTACTGCGCCTGGCGGAACAAGCCTACATCCGCACCGGCGCGTGGAGTTCGCTGCTGGATATTATCCCGTCAATGGCGAAAGCCAACGTCGGCGACGAAGAACATCGCGCCGCGCTGGAGCAGCAGGCGTGGATTGGTTTGATGGATCAGGCGCGAGCCGATCAGGGCAGCGAAGGGTTACGTGAATGGTGGAAACACCAGAGCCGTAAAACACGCCATCAGGTCGCCCTGCAGGTGGCAATGGCTGAACACCTGATCGAGTGTGACGATCACGATATGGCGCAGCAGATTATCATCGACGGCCTGAAGCGCCAGTATGACGATCGTCTGGTGCTGCCAATCCCTCGTCTGAAAACCAACAACCCGGAACAGCTGGAGAAAGTGCTGCGTCAGCAGATCAAGACCGTGGGCGATCGTCCGCTGTTGTGGAGTACGCTGGGGCAATCGCTGATGAAGCACGGTGAATGGCAGGAAGCGACTATCGCCTTCCGCGCCGCGCTTAAGCAGCGTCCGGACGCGTATGATTACGCCTGGCTTGCCGACGCGCTGGACCGTCTGCATCAGCCGGAAGAAGCGGCCACCATGCGCCGCGACGGCCTGATGCTGACCTTGCAGAACAATCCCCCGCAGTAATACCTCTCTCACGCCCGGTGACGCTTCGCTTACCGGGCCTGCAATGCCCGTACGCTAATCACATAAAAAAACGCCTGCTCTTTTAGGGAGCAGGCGTCAAAACAGGTCTGTATGACAACATAAAGGGGTGCTTCACTCAACGTTATGTCCATGGTGTTTGATGAGGCCGAAGCGACATCTGTCAGTGGACGATAAGCACCGTAAACGGCTCTGCATCATTCCTGAGTTTATGAGGCACTATGGCGAGCATAAGAGATGGAATGAGCATCTACGCGTATATTATTGCACATTGCATGCCAGAATTGCACCGCCAAAAATAGGGATTAAGACTTTTTACCAGGCCTGTAATGGCGCGCGATGGCGACTGTTAGCGGCGGGATCGTCTGCACTATCGCGCACAGATTGTCGCCAGGCAGAGACATCTATCAGGCTATTAAAGTAAATAGTTTATTTTCAAAGGATTATCTGTCACTGATTGACGACAATAAACATGCGGGATGTCGTCTGGCGACAACAGCAGACGTTGAAGCGCAGAAAACAAAAAACCCCGCCGAAGCGGGGTTCAAAATTGGTCGGCGAGAGAGGATTCGAACCTCCGACCCACTGGTCCCAAACCAGTTGCGCTACCAAGCTGCGCTACTCGCCGATGTACTGCTTTTTTGAATTTTTAGTTCAATTCATTAAGTCGTGGTGCGAGGGGGGGGACTTGAACCCCCACGTCCGTAAGGACACTAACACCTGAAGCTAGCGCGTCTACCAATTCCGCCACCTTCGCATTTCACAACTTTTAATAATGGGGTGGCTAATGGGATTCGAACCCACGACAACTGGAATCACAATCCAGGGCTCTACCAACTGAGCTATAGCCACCACTGCAAATCTGTATTACGCGGTATCGAGACCACCGCAGCTCCAGCACCGGGTGAATGGTGCGCCCGACAGGATTCGAACCTGAGACCTCTGCCTCCGGAGGGCAGCGCTCTATCCAGCTGAGCTACGGGCGCTTAGCGCCGTTGCGGGGGTGGATAATACGGACTTCACACCCCGCTGTCTAGTGCCTTTTTAAATAAAATGCGCGTTTGGTTACGCTTTGCGCGTTTTGTCCGTTATTCCTGCGTTTTCTGCGCGATACCGTGGCGGTTAAGGCCAAAAACCTTATAAACGAGCGTCACGCCAAGCAAGAACAGAATGCCGACAAACAGCGACATACGCGTCTCTTCGTTAATGTACATGCCAATCAGCACGCACACCAGGAAAGCCATTGTTATCCAGTTTGCCCACGGGAATAACATGGAGCGGAACGGATGCGAGGCGATCGCCTCTTTATGTGCCCGACGAAAACGCAGCTGGCTAATCAGGATCACAAACCATGGCACCATCCCCGGCAGCACGCTGGCGCTGTAGACATACACAAACACCCGTTGCGGATTAGGAATGATGTAGTTCAGGCAGGAGCCAACCAGCAGAATCAGAATCGACAGCGCCACCCCGGCTACCGGTACGCCATGACGCGACACTTTCGCCATCGCCGCAGGCAACTGACGGTTCTTTGCCAGCGCGTAAAGCATCCTCCCGCAGCTGTACATTCCGCTGTTACAGCCAGACAGCGCTGCCGTCAGCACCACAAAATTAATAATACCCGCAGCGGCGGTAATGCCGATTTTGGCAAAGGTCAGCACGAACGGGCTACCGTTGCTCCCGATTTCATTCCACGGGAAAATCGTGACGATAACGAAAATCGCGCCCACGTAAAAAATCAGGATTCGCCATAGCACTTTACCGACCGCGCTGCGCAGAGTAACTTGCGGATTCTTCGCTTCACCGGCGGTAATACCGATGAGCTCCACGCCCTGATACGACGCGACCACAATACATAGCGCGGTAAGGAAGCCTTTCCAGCCACCGGCAAAAAAGCCGCCGTGCTCAGTCAGGTTACCAAAGCCAATCGCCTGACCGCCGTTGCCAAAGCCGAAGAAAATCACCCCCAGCCCGATAACAATCATCACGATAATAGTGGTGACTTTGATCATCGCGAACCAGAACTCGATTTCGCCATACAAACGCACGGCCGCAAGGTTGGCCAGCGCCACCAGCCCGACGGCGATAAGCGCAGGTATCCACTGCGCCATCTCCGGGAACCAGAACTGCACGTAAACACCAATGGCGGTAATTTCTGAGATCCCCACCGCCATCCACATAAACCAGTATGACCAGGCGGTAAGGTAGCCGAAAAACGGGCTCATGTAGCGGTGCGCGTAAACGGCGAACGAACCGGTCACCGGTTCCAGGAACAGCATCTCGCCCATTGAGCGCATAATGAAAAAGACGAACAGGCCGGCGATGATATACGCTAATAAAACCGACGGCCCCGCCCATTTCAGCGTGCTGGCGGCCCCCATGAACAGACCAACGCCAATGGTGCCCCCGAGGGCAATTAATTCGATATGACGAGCCTCCAGCCCACGCTGTAGCTCTGCTTTATTCTCTGCCATACATCCTCTTGTCGTGTTTGCTTACCATCCGGCTTTACCGGTTATTGTTATGGGTACATCGATGGGGGCGCATGGTTTCGCAAATTTGGCAAAATGGCAAATGAAGCATTAAAAAAATGCATGATTTGTGTAAAAAAGGAACGGATGCAGGGATGAAAGGCAGCGTTGTCAGCAGAATACGCTGCCTGCAAGGAAAGGGAGATCAGAGATCGCCGGTATAGTGCCAGCGCAGATAGCGCAACAAGCGAAGCTGACGGGTAATGCGGCTCGGTTGAGACAGCAGACGATAAAGCCACTCCAGCCCCAGGTTTTGCCACACTTTCGGCGCGCGCTTGACGTGCCCGGTAAACACGTCGTAGGTCCCACCCACCCCCATATACAGGGCTTGAGGATGCACCTGACGGCAGTCACGCATGAAGATTTCCTGTTTCGGCGATCCCATCGCCACGGTGACGATCTGCGCACCGCTGGCGTGAATACGCGCAAACAGCGCCTGCCGCTGCTCTGGGGTAAAATAACCGTCCTGGCGACCCACAACATTAACGTTCCACTGCGCGCGCAGTTTCGCTTCGGTTTGCGCTAACACGTCAGCCTTTCCACCCACCAGAAATACTGGCGTACCTTCTTGCCCAGCGCGCGCCATTAATTCTTCCCACAGATCGGCTCCCGCTACGCGTGACACCTCTGCTTCCGGAAATTTTTTGCGAATCGAACGCACAACGCTGATCCCATCGGCATATTTGTATTCTGCCGCGTTAATCAACGCCCTGACTTCAGGATTATCTTCCGCCGTCAGCACTTTTTCGGCGTTGATCGCCACCAGGGTGCCCTGCTTCAACTTACCGCCAGCATAAAGGTAATCCAGCGCATGTTGCATGTTGCGCCAGCCTATTAGCTGAAGCCCGCGCAGCGCATAGAGCGGCGCCGTTGTTTTCTCAGTCATTGCTATCCTTCAACCTGTTTTCGCGGCAGGGTTTTTATACGTTTATGGATCAGTCCGGCGCTGTCGAACAGCCAGAACAGGAGTTTAGCGATCAGCAGACTGGCGCCAAAAACCACCATGAAAAACACCACGCGAGAGACAAACGAGTCCAGCCCCTCACGCGCCAGCACGATCATGTTGAATATCGCGCCAAAGCAGAAACTGTGCAGAATGGCCGCCTTATAGCGATTCGTCTCGCGGTTACCCAACTCATACAGCCAGTCAAACCATTTGATGATCAGGCCCACCACGATCGCCCCCAGCGGGATAAACAGCGCGCCGCCCATCACCACCAGCGAACCAATTAACGTTGGAGAGATTGCCAATCCGGAGTGGTTGTTCAGCACTTCCCAGGTAAAATAGTTAGCGGCGTTTAGCACCATGCCGGGACGCCCAGGCCACAGCCAGGAAGGTATGAACACGTAAAAGTCGCGGACAATGGGCGCCAGCCCCTGAAATTCGATTTTGTCGTAATTTTGCAGCAGCAGCGCCAGGTTTTCCCACGGTGAAAAGGTATCGCGGGTCAGATAAAGGAAAGTGTAAAACGCCTCATCGCCGCTGACGTTCAGCCCATAGCGTTTTAGCGCCAGCCAGAACATGCCGACAGTCCCCAGCACGCCCGCCGCCGCCAGCATCCACAATGAAATCCAGCCGCGAATGATGCCAATAAACAGGAAAATAGCGAAAGCGATGATGATATTGGCGCGGGTGCCGCCAACGATCATATAGGTCAGTAGTCCAAACGCGACGGTACTGACCAGAAAGAACAACCAGGCTTTGCTGTCCTGACGCAGGAAATAAACCACCAGCATCGCCGGAATGAAAAAGTAAAAGAAGCGCTTTAACGCCACGCCGGAAACTTCGCTGGAAAAAATCTGGCTGTAGGAATGCAGACGGAACAACAGGAAACCGTTGTGCATAAAGAAAACGCCAACGCTCACCAGCGCGATGCCCATCAGAATCACCCACGTTAAATGGGTTTCCACGCGGTTCATGGTAAACAGCGGTTTGCGAGGTACGTCTGCTGCCCGTTTACGCAAGCGGGTCTTATAGGTCACATAATAGACCGCATAAAAACAGGCGGCGGACAACAAGGCCTGTAACAAAATTTCCGGCGGCGCGACGCCCACATCAAAGCGGAACACCAGCACACTGGTCAGTGGAAAACCGAAAAAGAAGGTCAGCAGAAACAGCAGCGAGAAAAAGACGTTGAAGTTAAAGCGCACGCGGCGAAATTCGAACCAGGTCAACGTGGCAATGAACAACGTCGCCAGTAGCCAGACGGCGAACAGCCCACTGAACTGCATCAGGCTCATACGGCCTCCCCTGCGGCGATTCTGATCGCCTTGTGCCAGGGTTGCAGGTAGTTCGGGCTAAAGAAAGTGATCGCGTTTTTATCAACCGATGCCAGCTGGCGCTGCGCTTCTCGCACCACCTGTTCATTCAGCGCATCGCTGGTAAACAGTACCGGCAGTTGCTGTTCCACCATATCCTGCCAGAACGGGTTTTCGCGGTTCAGCACGCACGGTACCCCGGCCTGGATAAGCAGGCACAGCGTGCCAATCCCCTGCTGACGGGCAAAAATAAAATAGCCGAGGTCGCACTGGCGAAGCAGCGTCAGATAGGCGTCGAATGCCAGTTTTTCCTCAAGCACCTGCAAATGTTCCGCGCGGAACAGCGCCAGACCGGCCTGTTTCACTTCAGCAATATAGGCGTCGTTATTGGCCGGATACCCCATCGGGACGATGACGTTGACCGTATCGCCAAACTGCTGATGCACCGCTTTCAGCGCGGCAATATGTTCGTTGCTGCGATCGCCGGAATTCCCCACCAGAACGGTCATTTTCCCGCTACGCTGCCGGTCGTTCGCCATATTATTTAGCGCGGGATCCATTCGCGTCGGGAAATACAGCAGTTCACCAGGAACGCGTGGATGCAGCCCGGCGAAATAGCGCAGATCGCCACGGGTGGCAAACACACCGCCAACGCGGTTCTGCGCCAGACGGCGAACTGGATAGAACAGCTTAAATTTCAGACCGCCGGACACTTCGTACAGATCCGCGCCCCAAATATGCCAGTAAAACTGACCGGGCTTAATGCCGCCGCTGAGCAGCGCCAGCCATAGCGCGGTATTGAACTGCCCGTGAAAAAAGAACCGCTGCTGGCGGTTCGCTTTGGCTTTCGCGATAACCGCCTCGGCCAGCGATTTTTTACCGTTGTAAAACGAAAGGGAGAGCGACGGACAACTTTCCGTCAGTCCGGTGTCCTGACCGGCAACCATAAAGAGACGGGCATGCTCGCTGGTTTGCGCCAGCGCGTCGTTAAAAAACCGCAGCACGGTTTGATTATGGTGAGGGATATCCGATCCCAGTACGTGAATCAGTACAGTCATGCCCGCCTACGCCAGAGTAAAAATACGCCACAACAGAGTGAAAAATAGACGACATAGGTGGCCATATACGCCTGCGCCGCACCCAGCGCGCCGTGCGTCGGGATCAGCCAGTGCGCAAATGCCGTCAGTAAAATGAACTGGCTGATTTCAGCCAGTATGTAAAACCGCAGCGACGCTTTCGCGATCACCAAATAGCCAAATACATATGCGCCGACTTTCAGCACATCCCCGACCAGTTGCCAGGCAAACAGATCGCGCATGGCGCTGAACTTGTCAGAGAAAAGCAGCCAGATAGCAACATCGCGCAGCAACCAGACGGTAAAACTTGCCACCGCCACCGCTGGCAGCACAAACTTCAGCGACCTGACCACTTCCCGCGTAATATCGCGTTTCTCGGTCAGTCGCGACAGCGTAGGCAACAGCCAGACGCTGAACGAGGCGGTAATAAATTGTAGATAAGCGTCGGAAATACTGCTCACGCCCTGCCAGATGCCAACGTCATTCCAACTGTAGTGCGCCGCCAGCAGGTTTCGCATCATGACATAAGCCACCGGCAGCGTGACGGAAGTGATTAGCGCCATCAGGGTGAACTTGCTGAGCTGACCCGCCAGTCCGTTATCCCAGGACGGCTTCAGGTAGCGCAGCGGGATCGTCCCCCGCTTCATCAGTATCACAGCCGCCGGAATGACCACCAGCGCGGGCACCAGCGCCAGGCCAAGCAGCGCGCCTTCATAACCGCCTACCCGGTAGCAGCCGTAATAGGCGACGACCCCCACCAGGCTGCCGACAATCAATGACAGCGCGTTTCCGGCTGCATCGCGAAAGCCCTTCATCAGCGCCAGCAGCAGGTTAGCCCAGGCGATACCCATCTGCACCAGCGCCACTAAACGTACTAGCCCCTGATACTGAGTATGACCGAATAACCCCTGACTTATCGGCGCAGCCGCCACCAGGAACACCAGCGCCAGCAGCGTGGAAAATCCGAGCACCATCGCTGAAGAGGTACCGACGACTTTTCGCAACTGCGCCGGGTTGTCGTGCGTCTGCGCAACGTATTTAGTGACGCCGTTGAAAATCCCGGCGCCCGCCAGCACGCCGAGTACGGTGACCATCTGGCGGAAGTTTCCCGCCTGCCCGACGCCCGCCGGGCCGAATGTCACCGCCAACAGTTTAACGACCAGTAACCCGGCGCCAATTTTGACCAGCGTACTGGCCGCCGTCCACAGGGACGCTTTCGCAAGCGACATATCAGGCGAAATAATTCAGCAATGTGGTAATCACCGTGCGTTGATTCACTGCCGACAGGTTATAGAACAGCGGCAGGCGCAGCAGGCGTTCACTCTCTTTGGTGGTATAGCGATCTTCGCCGTGGAATTCACCAAACTTCTCCCCTGCCGGGCAATCGTGCAGCGGGATATAGTGAAACACCGCCATGATTTCCGCTTCTTTGAGGAAGTTGATCAGCGCGCTCCGGTCATCAATATTACGCAGCTTGATATAGAACATATGAGCGTTCTGTTTGCAGTCGCCCGGAATGGACGGCAGTTCAATACGCCCGGCACGCGCCAGGGGCTGTAGCGCGTCATAATAGGTTTGCCACAACGCCAGACGCTGTTGGTTAATGCGATCTGCGGCTTCCAGTTGCGCCCACAGATAAGCGGCCTGGAGATCGGACATCAGATAGCTGGAGCCGATATCGCGCCAGGTATATTTATCCACCTGACCGCGGAAAAACTGGCTGCGGTTAGTACCCTTTTCACGGATGATCTCCGCGCGTTCGATCAGTTTGCGATCGTTAATCAGCGTCGCGCCGCCTTCGCCGCCCGCGGTGTAATTTTTGGTTTCGTGGAAACTAAAGCAGCCGATGTGACCGATTGTTCCCAACGTGCGGCCTTTGTACGTCGACATCACACCCTGCGCGGCATCTTCGACCACATACAGATGATATTTTTCCGCCAGCGCCATGATAGTGTCCATCTCACAGGCCACGCCCGCATAATGAACCGGCACAATCGCCCGGGTTTTATCGGTGATCGCCGCTTCAATGCGCGTTTCGTCGATGTTCATGGTATCCGGACGGATATCCACAAAGATGATTTTCGCGCCGCGCAGCACGAAGGCATTTGCCGTCGATACAAAGGTATAGCTCGGCATGATCACTTCATCGCCCGGCTGGATATCCAGCAGCAGCGCCGCCATTTCCAGAGAGGCGGTGCAGGACGGCGTCAGCAACACTTTCGCGCTGCCAAAACGCTGCTCCAGCCACTGCTGACAGCGCCGGGTAAAACCGCCGTCGCCGCACAGTTTGCCGCTGCCCATCGCAGACTGCATGTAGTCAAGTTCGCTTCCCACCACCGGCGGTGCGTTAAACGGAATCATGTTGTCACCTGTATAACCAGTACGCAGTGCTTTCCACGTTCGCACCGCTTTGTATATAACGTTTAAGCGCGGCGGTGTTGCCCATTTGGGTCGCCACCCGCAATGTCGTTTTGCCATGCGCCCGCGCCCAGCCGAGCGCCGCCTGCACCAGCTCAGCGCCTGCGCCACGCCCGGCCAGTAAGCCGATGCGCGCCTCGCTGTCATTCATTTCTCGCAGCGAAACATAGCCGCGGATATCGCCGTTCACCGCCCGCAGAACCAGACACTGGCTATCAAACGTGCCGCGCACCGCGTTTTCTATCCACTGCGCATAGAAGCGTGCGCTGGCGTCTGGCGCATACCACGGCGCGCGAAAGCGGCTTTGTGCGAAGGCGACAGCGGCATGGTCGCGCAGCGCAGGAATGTCTGCCAACTGTGCAATTTCCGCGCCATTCTGCGCGCATTCTGCCGTCACGGGCAGCGCTAAATCGACTTCGCCCTCGACAAGGGAAAAACCCAGTTGTTGCAGCGCATCCAGCTCAACCGTATTCGCCGCCGGAATTTTCGCCTGCACACGTGACCATCGCTGTAGTGCTGCCACCGTTAAAGGCGACGCCGCAGGGTTAATGCGCACAATGGCGCTGTTCACGCCAAAGAAAGCGTTTTCCCAGCTTAACGGCTCAATACTGGCGCGGATCCTCACCGCCAGACCCCTTTGGTATCAACGATATATTGCTGACGAACCGCGTCACCGCGCATCGCTTTAAACTCATTATGATCGACCAGCATCACCAGCACGTCGGCGGTTGCCAGCGCATCGTCCAGCGTCGCCAGCGCGCACAGGCCATCCAGCTTTTTCGGTAACTGATGGATATTCGGCTCCACCGCCAGCGTTTCACCGCTGTGCCATTGGGCGATATTCTGCGTAATTTCCATTGCCGGGCTTTCGCGGAGATCGTCGATATTCGGTTTGAAAGCCAGCCCAAAGCAGGCGATTTTCACTTCGCTGGCGCGCTTATCGGTCGCAGCCAGGCAATCCGCCACGGCGGCTTTCACCTGGTCAACAACCCAGTGCGGCTTACCGTCGTTGACTTCACGCGCGGTACGAATCAGACGCGACTGCTGCGGGTTTTGCGCCACGATAAACCACGGATCGACGGCGATGCAGTGCCCGCCAACGCCCGGTCCGGGCTGGAGTATATTGACCCGAGGATGGCGATTCGCCAGTTGGATCAGTTCCCAGACGTTAATCCCCTGATCGGCGCAGATCAGCGACAGTTCATTCGCAAAAGCAATATTGACATCGCGGAAACTGTTTTCCGTGAGCTTACACATTTCCGCTGTGCGGGCGTTCGTCACCACGCACTCACCTTCAAGGAAGATCTTGTACAGTTCGCTGGCGCGCGCCGAGCATACCGGCGTCATACCGCCAATCACGCGGTCATTCTTAATCAGTTCGACCATCACCTGACCCGGCAGTACGCGTTCAGGGCAATAGGCCACATTGACGTCAGCCTGCTCTCCGGCCTGCTGCGGGAAAGTGAGATCCGGGCGCATCGCCGCCAACCAGGCAGCCATTTGCTCTGTCGCACCGACTGGCGAGGTAGACTCAAGGATCACCAGCGCCCCTTTTTTCAGTACCGGCGCCACGGATTTCGCTGCGGCTTCGACATAGGCCATATCGGGTTCGTGATCGCCTTTAAACGGTGTGGGAACGGCGATCAGGTATGCGTCAGCGTCAACCGGCGTAGTGGTGGCGCGCAAAGATCCACCCTCAACCGCCGTTTTTACCACCTTGCCCAGATCCGGCTCAACGATATGAATTTCACCGCGGTTGATGGTATCTACCGCGTGCGGGTTAACGTCCACACCAATGACCTGCTTTTGGCGCGACGCGAAGGCGGCCGCCGTTGGCAAACCGATATATCCCAGACCAATAACAGAAATGGTAGAAAAACTCATAGCGATACCCGACTGTTTTTTAAAGCGTCTAAAATTCGGCCACAGGCCTGCCCGTCACCGTAAGGGTTATGGGCGCGACTCATGGTCTGATATTCATTTTCGTCATACAGCAAGCGCGTGACTTCCGCAACAATGCGCCGGGAGTCAGTGCCCACCAGGCGCACCGTCCCCGCCGTCACGGCTTCTGGGCGTTCGGTCGTTTCACGCATCACCAGTACCGGTTTGCCCAGCGACGGTGCTTCTTCCTGAATCCCTCCGGAGTCGGTGAGGATCAGCCAGGCGTGATTCATCAGCCAGACAAAAGGTAAATAGTCCTGCGGTTCAATCAGCATCACGTTTTCAACGTGACCGAGAATACGGTTGACCGGCTCACTGACGTTGGGGTTCAGATGGACCGGATAGACAATTTGCACGTCCTGGTTGGCGGCGGCAATATCCGCCAGCGCATGGCAAATCTGCTCAAAACCACGGCCAAAACTTTCACGTCGATGCCCCGTCACCAGAATCAGCTTTTTATCTTCGCACAGGAAAGGGTAGCGTTCGGCCAGCGCTGAGCGCAGCTTATCGCTGGCCAGGACGCGGTCACGCACCCAAATAAGCGCATCGATCACCGTATTGCCGGTAACAAAGATGCGGCTGTCAGCGATATTTTCACGCAGCAGGTTTTGCCGTGAGTTTTCAGTCGGCGCGAAATGGTACATCGCCAGATGGCCGGTCAACGTCCGGTTTGCCTCCTCCGGCCACGGCGAAAACAGATCGCCAGTGCGAAGTCCGGCTTCCACATGCCCGACAGGGATGCGTTGATAAAATGCCGCAAGACTGGTGGCGATAGTGGTGGTGGTATCGCCATGTACCAGTACCACATCAGGCTTGAAATCAGACAGGATAGGCTTCAGCCCTTCCAGAATTCGACAGGTTATTTCTGTCAGCCCCTGACCCGGTTGCATAATATTAAGATCGTAGTCAGGAACAATGGAAAAGAGGTTCAAAACCTGATCGAGCATCTCCCGGTGTTGCGCGGTGACGCAAACTCTCGCTTCGAAATCAGGATCCTTTGCCAGCGCATGAACCAAAGGCGCCATTTTGATGGCTTCCGGTCGCGTGCCAAATACAGTCAGTACTTTCACATCGATTCTCTTCGAATAGTCAGTGAGGGCCCAGCCCCTCACTGCGGCAGTCGTGCTAGATCGTGCGGCGGCGGGTTAACGCAACACCAGCGCCGATAAGCCCCCCCACGATGCCCCACATCACCATCAGGAAGGCACGGCGCGGGCTATCGCGTTTTACCGGTTCTTCCGGCGTCCGCAAATAGCGATAGGTCTGAAAACGCGGGTCCAGGGTTGGCCCCACGTTCAATGTATTCAGCATGGCCCGGTTCTGGAAGTAGTCCAGATCGAAGGTGGGACCAACGGCCTGTAAATTTTCGAGGCGAGCCTGGAGCATCGGACGTCCCAATAAAAACAGTTCCGACTCCGGCAATTCATCCGGCGGAACGTCTGTCTGCGTGCGAGAAATATTGTGCTGCTCGGCGATTTTCAGCGCCTGTTCGATACTGCTTACGCGGCGGGAGAAAATGGCTTTTGCCACCTCTTCCTGGCGTTTAACCTGCGCTTTCATTTGCACGGTCCGCGCCGCCCAAGCGCCTTTCAGCTCGTCATTCAGATGGCTTGCCGCGCGCTGGCTCGAGAAGGCGACATACTGGCGCAACAGATTGTTGGCGTCAGGTGCGGTTTCGGCAATCAGCTTGACGCTGTCGTTAACAGCACGAGTGAAATCACCGGGGATAAACTGAATATTGTTGATCAGCTCATCCAGCATCGCGGCATCGGCCTTGCTGTTACCCACCATCCGTTGCTTGTAATAGTCGGTTTGCAGCCAAAAATCGCGACGAGTATCCCATGAGGCCAACTGCATCACGAACTCTTTGTAGGCTTCATCCATCACCGAAGGCTGATCGGCTGGCGTATTGCTGACTTTGACATCCAGATTACGCAGAAACTGCTGCTGGGAATAGTAGCCTCCCAGCATGTTCACCGTAGGGCGATCGGAAATGGCGGTCGCGCTCCACTCCTGGCGGGCAAAGAAGGTATACGCTAACGCGAGCAGCGCGAACAACAGTGCGACACCGACAATCCATACCTTCCCGGCCCATAAGGTACGAAACAACCCACGAATATCCAGTTCATTTTCAGCGCTCACGGCGTGTGCCCCCGGTAATGGTTGAGTCATCGCACCCTCGATTTACTTGATTAAATTTGGCTTATTATCTCGGTTTCTGCGCAGTCTGCGCTTTAAGCGTTTGATGAATCTCGCCACTTTCCAGGCACGCTTAATGCAATAACCGTAGAGGAAGAATGCTAGCAAAAAGAGCACCAACATGACCCACTCAGGCACAATTTGAGAGTATTCCGCAAGCACGCCAATAGAGGCGAGGAGGGCAGCGGCCAGGGTAATGAGGACAAACGCCTGGCGGGAAGTAAACCCTGCGCGCATGATCAAATGATGAATGTGCTGACGGTCAGGCGAGAACGGACTCATTCCTTTGCGCAGGCGGCGGTACATAATGGCCACCATGTCCATCAGCGGAATGGCGATAATCCACAGCGCGGTAACCGGGCTAATAGGATGGGTTTGTCCTTGCGTGGTTTCTAACAGGATCCAGATGACGGTAAAGCCTATCAGCGTACTGCCAGCGTCCCCCATAAAAACCTTGTAGCGTCGACCCAGCGCGCCCAGGTTCAACAGGATATACGGCAGGATGGCGGCTATCATCGCAAAGCACCAGATGGCAAGGCTTGTCTGTCCGTCAAACCAGAGGATAAGCCCCATCGCCCCAAAGGAGACGCTGGAAAGCCCACCTAACAGACCGTCGATGCCATCAACCATATTAAAGGCATTGATGGCCGCCCAGACGGCGAAAAGGGTGAGGAAATAACCGAAAGGACCGAGCACCATTTCCCACGGCCCAAAAATGTAGCCGAGACTGCTGAGGTAGAGTTTACCGACCACCATCATAACGACGCCGATAGCGGCCTGTACGGTAGCGCGTATTTTTACGCTGATATCAAAGCGATCGTCGAGCGCGCCGATAAAAACCAGCACGCCCGCACAGGCAAGATAAAGAGCAGCATGGGGAATATAATAATCTGCGATGCCGAACGTGAAACAGATCCCCGCATATACTGAAATGCCCCCAACCAACGGTATCAATCCCTGGTGACGTTTGCGGAAGTTGGGCTTATCCACTAAACCGATCTTTTTTGCTACCTTGCGCGCAAAAAACAGAAACAGTGTCGTGAATAAAAAAATACTGATGAGATCAGTACTGACTGTCAGTAAATTCACAATGCGTGCTCTCAGAGAAAATTATTAGCAGAAGTATAACCATGAAGACCTGTATTCAGAAGGGAAACTCCATTCCGAAGCGTCTGTTTTGTATTATTTTTAACCACATTTCGTTTTTACCAGGCAAAACGCGGTGCAGCGGAGTGTGTTTACGCAACATCTTATTAAGACGTTGTTAAGATTACAGGCATAAAAGCAAAACGCCACGTAAAAACGTGGCGTTTTTGGCTGGTCGTACTCTTACGAACGCTTCATCATGTCGAAGAAATCATCGTTGGTCTTGGTCATCGCCAGCTTATTGATGAGGAACTCCATTGCGTCGATTTCGCCCATTGGGTGAATGATCTTACGCAGGATCCACATCTTCTGCAGCTCTTCCTGGGTGGTAAGCAACTCTTCTTTACGGGTACCGGAACGGTTGTAGTCGATAGCCGGGAAGACGCGTTTTTCCGCGATCTTACGGGAGAGGTGCAGTTCCATGTTACCGGTGCCTTTAAACTCCTCGTAGATAACTTCATCCATTTTGGAGCCGGTATCGATAAGCGCGGTCGCGATGATGGTCAGGCTGCCGCCCTCTTCCACGTTACGCGCCGCCCCGAAGAAACGCTTCGGACGATGCAGGGCGTTGGCATCCACACCACCGGTCAACACTTTACCGGAAGCCGGTACCACGGTGTTGTAGGCACGCGCCAGACGGGTGATGGAGTCGAGCAGAATGATAACGTCTTTCTTATGTTCAACCAGGCGCTTCGCTTTTTCGATCACCATTTCGGCGACCTGAACGTGACGGGATGCCGGTTCGTCAAAAGTCGACGCAACCACTTCACCTTTCACCAGACGCTGCATCTCGGTCACTTCTTCCGGACGTTCGTCGATCAGCAATACCATCAGCACGCAGTCTGGGTGGTTGTAGGCAATGCTCTGCGCAATATTTTGCAGCAGCATGGTTTTACCCGCTTTCGGCGGCGCCACAATCAAGCCACGCTGACCGCGACCGATTGGCGAAGCCAGATCCAACACGCGCGCCGTTAAGTCTTCAGTCGAACCGTTACCCCGTTCCATGCGCAGACGAGAGTTGGCATGCAGCGGCGTTAAGTTTTCGAAAAGGATTTTATTGCGGGCGTTTTCCGGTTTGTCATAGTTAACTTCGTTAACTTTCAACAGCGCAAAGTAGCGTTCGCCTTCTTTCGGCGGGCGAATCTTACCAGAGATGGTATCACCAGTGCGGAGGTTGAAACGGCGGATTTGGCTGGGGGAAACGTAGATGTCATCAGGACCGGCGAGGTAGGAGCTGTCTGCAGAGCGGAGGAAACCAAATCCATCCTGCAATATCTCCAGCACACCGTCACCAAAGATATCTTCGCCACTCTTTGCGTGCTGCTTCAGGATGGCAAAAATAATGTCCTGCTTACGCATACGAGCCAGGTTTTCCAGCCCCATATTTTCGCCGAGAGTGATCAGCTCAGAAACCGGCGTATTCTTTAATTCGGTAAGATTCATAATGGTGTGAGTTCTTAAACTTGGGGTAAATCTCGAACTTAATGTTGTGAATGGTATGGCAGGGTCATCCATGCCTGTTTACGGCCATCAACTCATGTCTGTTCGCTGTCTGGTCACAGGAAAGTACGCAGAACTGAAACGACAAGACGGAATGAATGATAAGCCAGGAATCTGTCCACATCTCGGGTGAAACTGAGACGTTGTGGAAATAGCAAGATTCAAACTTAATAAGGTATGTTTAATACGAAGTCAACACTAACTTAGCACGACTCACGCCGGGCGTCCAGTCATCCGAATCATTTAGGATTAAGGGCGCCCGAGCATGAGGTATCCTCTTACGCGATATTCGCGTCGAGGAATTCTTTCAGCTGACCTTTGGACAGTGCGCCCACTTTGGTCGCTGCAACTTCACCGTTTTTGAACAGCAGCAGAGTCGGGATGCCACGGATACCATACTTCGGCGCGGTGCCTGGGTTCTGGTCAATGTTCAGTTTAGCAACCGTCAGTTTGCCCTGATATTCGTCAGCGATCTCATCCAGAATCGGGGCGATCATTTTGCACGGTCCGCACCACTCTGCCCAGAAATCGACGAGGATTGCCCCGTCCGCTTTGAGTACATCCGTGTCAAAACTGTCGTCAGTCAGGTGAATAATTTTATCGCTCATATTAACTCCACAGGAATAAGCCTGGTACGTTGGTTTTGCCTTCATCAACGACGTGTTGATGTCGCATTAACCAACTAAAGGTTGACTTTATTTCACCGGATACGCTTTCGTAAAGCAATAGTAAGCTGATATTCTACCACACTATGAGCAAAACACATTTAACAGAACAGAAGTTTTCCGACTTCGCCCTGCACCCAAAGGTGATCGAAGCCCTTGAAAATAAAGGGTTTCATAATTGCACGCCCATTCAGGCCCTCGCGCTGCCGCTTACGCTGGCCGGTCGCGATGTTGCAGGGCAGGCGCAAACCGGTACTGGCAAAACGATGGCGTTCCTGACGTCAACGTTTCATTATCTTCTCTCTCATCCCGCGATTGACGATCGCAAGGTGAACCAGCCGCGCGCCTTAATCATGGCGCCGACGCGTGAGTTAGCCGTGCAGATCCACGCCGATGCCGAGCCGCTGGCGCAGACCACAGGTCTGAAGCTGGGTCTCGCCTACGGCGGCGACGGCTATGACAAGCAGCTGAAAGTGCTGGAAAGCGGCGTCGATATTCTTATCGGCACCACAGGCCGTCTGATCGACTACGCAAAACAGAATCACATTAACCTGGGCGCGATTCAGGTCGTTGTCCTCGACGAAGCCGATCGCATGTACGATCTGGGCTTTATTAAAGATATCCGCTGGCTGTTCCGCCGCATGCCGCCAGCCACACAGCGTCTGAACATGCTGTTCTCCGCAACCCTCTCTTACCGCGTGCGTGAACTGGCGTTCGAACAAATGAACAACGCCGAATACGTGGAAGTCGAGCCGGAACAAAAAACCGGCCACCGTATTAAAGAAGAGCTTTTCTATCCGTCTAACGAAGAGAAGATGCGCCTTCTGCAAACATTAATTGAAGAAGAATGGCCGGATCGCGCCATTGTTTTCGCTAACACGAAACACCGCTGTGAAGACATCTGGGGCCATCTGGCCGCCGATGGTCATCGCGTGGGCCTGCTGACGGGCGACGTGGCGCAAAAAAAACGCCTGCGCATTCTCGACGAGTTCACCCGCGGCGATCTGGATATTCTTGTCGCTACCGATGTTGCCGCACGCGGGCTGCATATTCCCGCAGTAACCCACGTATTTAACTACGATTTGCCGGACGATTGCGAAGATTACGTCCACCGCATTGGCCGAACCGGACGCGCAGGCGCAAGTGGCCACTCCATCAGCCTGGCGTGTGAAGAGTACGCGCTGAACCTTCCGGCGATCGAAACCTACATCGGTCACTCCATTCCGGTCAGCAAATACAATCCGGATGCGCTGATGAACAATCTGCCGAAGCCGCTGCGTCTGACGCGCTCGCGCCCAGGCAATGGCCCGCGTCGGGCTGGCGCCCCGCGTAACCGTCGTCGTTCGGGTTAAAAAACATGCTAAGCACCTCCTCGCTGTACGCCGCAATTGATTTAGGCTCGAATAGTTTTCATATGCTGGTGGTGCGCGAGGTGGCGGGAAGCATCCAGACGCTCACGCGAATTAAACGCAAGGTGCGTCTGGCCGCTGGCCTGAACAGCGAGAACACCCTTTCTGCTGAAGCTATGGAGCGCGGCTGGCAATGCCTGCGCCTGTTTGCCGAGCGCCTTCAGGATATTCCTCAGCCGCAAATCCGCGTGGTTGCGACCGCAACGCTACGCATAGCGGTGAATGCCGATGAATTTATCGCTAAAGCGCAAGAGATTCTCGGTTGCCCGGTACAGGTCATCAGCGGCGAAGAAGAAGCGCGCCTGATTTATCAGGGCGTGGCGCATACCACCGGCGGCGCGGATCAGCGACTGGTTGTCGACATCGGCGGCGCGAGCACTGAACTGGTTACCGGCACGGGCGCACAAACCACGTCGCTGTTTAGTCTGTCGATGGGCTGCGTCACCTGGCTTGAGCGCTATTTCACCGACCGTAATCTGGCGCAGGAAAATTTCGACGAAGCGGAAAAAGCCGCGCGAGACGTGCTGCGTCCGGTAGCCGATGAACTTCGCTACCACGGCTGGAAAGTGTGCGTTGGTGCATCCGGCACCGTGCAGGCGCTTCAGGAAATCATGATGGCGCAGGGCATGGATGAGCGCATTACGCTGTCGAAACTCCAGCAGTTGAAACAGCGGGCGATTCACTGTGGCCGGCTGGAAGAACTGGAAATTGAGGGCTTAACCCTTGAACGCGCACTGGTATTCCCCAGCGGGTTGGCCATTCTCATCGCCATTTTTACCGAACTGAATATTCAGGGCATGACCCTGGCCGGCGGCGCGCTGCGCGAAGGGCTGGTGTACGGTATGCTGCATCTTGCAGTCGATCAGGATATTCGTAGCCGTACGCTGCGTAACGTCCAGCGTCGGTTTATGGTCGACACCGAACAAGCGAACCGCGTTGCCAGACTGGCGGAGAATTTCGTCGGACAAGTAGAACATGAGTGGCATCTTGAGCCGATCAGCCGCGAACTGTTGATCAGCGCCTGCATGCTGCATGAAATCGGCCTGAGCGTAGATTTCAAACAAGCGCCTCAGCACGCGGCGTATCTGGTGCGCAATCTGGACCTGCCTGGATTCACCCCCGCGCAGAAAAAACTGCTCGCCACGCTGTTATTGAACCAAACCAACCCGGTTGATCTTTCCTCGCTGCACCAGCAAAACGCCGTGCCGCCGCGCGTGGCTGAGCACCTTTGTCGTCTGCTAAGACTGGCGATTATTTTCGCCAGCCGCCGTCGTGACGATCTGCTGCCGTCGATCGCCCTGCAGGCGACAAATGAGATACTGACGATTACGCTACCGAAAGGGTGGCTGGAACAGCATCCGCTGGGAAATGAGTTGATTGCGCAGGAAAGCCAGTGGCAAAGCTATGTTCACTGGCCTTTAGATGTTCAGTCGTCGTGATTTTGCCGGATGACGCTTCGCGAATCCGGCCTATAACTTCGCTTTCTTTGCCGCCATCATTGCTTTCAGGTTCGCCAGATGGCTTTGCCCTTTCTGCATGCGTTCTTCTGCGCTTACCACTTTGCGTTCCTGCTCCCAGATCAGATCGTCCTGCGGTAATTCCAGCAGGAAACGGCTCGGCTCCGGGCGTACCAGCTCGCCGTACTGACGGCGCTCTTTACAGAGGGTGAAGATCAGTTCTTTTTGCGCGCGGGTTATGCCTACGTAGGCCAGACGGCGTTCTTCATCAATGTTGTCTTCATCGATGCTGCTTTGGTGCGGCAGAAATCCCTCTTCCATTCCCACCATAAACACATACGGAAACTCCAGACCTTTCGAGGCGTGAAGCGTCATCAGTTGAACCTGATCCAGTTCTTCTTCGCTTTCACCGCGCTCCATCATGTCGCGCAGCGTAAAGCGTGTCACCACCTGGGTCAGCGTCATCGGCTCATCCAATTCGCTGCCTTCCAGCATTTCAGTCATCCAGCTAAACAGCTGGTTGACGTTTTTCATGCGCATTTCGGCCGCTTTCGGGCTGGGCGAGGTTTCGTACAGCCAGGATTCATAATCAATGCCGTGAATCAGATCGCGTACGGCGGCAATGGGTTCGCGCTCGGCCAGACGCTGGATTTCACCCAGCCAGTGGGTAAATCGGGTCAACGAATCGTAGCCGCGCCCGGTAAGCGTCTGGCTCAGGCCCAGATCAAAGCTGGCGGTAAACAGGCTTTTATTGCGGGTCATAGCCCACTCGCCCAGCTTTTGCAGCGTAGCCGGTCCGATTTCGCGTTTTGGCGTATTCACGATGCGCAGGAAAGCGCTGTCATCATCCGGATTGGTCAGCACCCGAAGATAGGCCAGCAGATCTTTGATCTCCGGGCGAGAGAAGAACGAGGTGCCGCCGGATATTTTGTACGGAATACGGTTCTGCATGAGGTATTTTTCAAACACCCGCGACTGATGATTACCGCGATACAGAATGGCGTAATCCTTGTATTCCGTTTTATTCACGAAGTGATGGGCGATCAGTTCGCCGGTTACACGCTCGGCCTCATGCTCTTCGTTGTTTGCGCTAAGCACTTTCAGCTCCGCGCCATATCCCAGCTCCGAAAAGAGCCGCTTTTCAAAGACGTGCGGATTATTGGCAATAAGAATATTTGCTGCTTTCAGGATCCGCCCGGAAGAGCGGTAGTTCTGCTCCAGCTTGATAACCTGCAGCGCCGGAAAATCCTGGCTCAACAGCACCAGGTTTTGAGGTCGCGCACCGCGCCAGGAGTAGATCGACTGGTCGTCATCACCCACGACGGTAAAGCGCGCGCGGTTCCCCACCAGCAGCTTGACCAGCTCGTACTGGCTGGTATTGGTATCCTGATACTCGTCCACCAGCAGATAGCGGATCTTGTTCTGCCAGCGCTCGCGCACTTCCTCATTACGCTGCAGCAGCAGTGTTGGCAGTAAAATCAGATCGTCAAAGTCGAGAACGTTACAGGCTTTCAGGTGCGCATCGTACAGGCCATAGCAGTGCGCAAAAATGCGATCGCGTTCGCCTTTCGCGCTTGCTGCCGCCTGGGCTGGCGTTTTGAGATCGTTCTTCCAGTTTGAGATCGTCGCGATCAGCTGTTGCAGCACCACTTTGTCATCGTTAATCAACCCTTCCGTCAGCTCTTTCAGCAAGGCGACCTGATCGGTGTCGTCAAACAGCGAGAAATTGGATTTCATTCCCAGCGCGGCGTATTCGCGTTTTATCACCTCCAGCCCCAGCGTATGGAAGGTGGAGATCATCAGCCCACGCGCTTCTTTACGCCCCAGCGTCTGCCCGACACGTTCTTTCATTTCGCGCGCCGCCTTGTTGGTAAAGGTCACCGCAGCGATGTGTCGCGCCTGGTAACCGCAGCCGCGTATCAAATGGGCGATTTTGTTGGTGATAACGCGTGTCTTACCGGAACCCGCCCCCGCCAGCACCAGGCAAGGTCCGGTGACGAATTCGACAGCGTGTTGTTGGCCGGGGTTTAAACGCATGGGAATGTTGCTCAATCTTCGAACGGGGGAGGGATTGTAGCAGAAAGCGAGGCAGAGATTGAGCTTTCCGTGACTGTACGTACGGAGGCCGCCTGAAAGAAAAGAACACGGCGCTGGCGTGCAAGAAATGATTAATTTCCGAACAATATCCTACGTCGATCACATCGAAAAAAAAGACGGAACAGGCGAACAGAAAAAGAATTAATCATTTGAGTTTAAAGGGAAAACAGAGGATACAAGCTTCCTGGGGCATTTTTATTTGTATAAACCGACAAAAAAGAGGCCGTACTGCCCGCTTTCTTTGTCTGTTCACCCGAAACATTTCACCACTGGATACGCTAATAGATCGGATATGGGCCACATATTGCGCCCGCCTTTCATGCTGAGCATAAAATGAACAAGATTCACGCTAATTATTACCTGCAAGACTCTACCGCACGCCAGATAGTTCAACGCACAATGGGGATAATTCCGTACTCGGTAAATGTGATGAACGAGCATGGGATGATCATTGCTTCCGGGGAAGCCTCACGTTTACATCAACGCCATGAAGGCGCCGTACTCGCATTGACCGAAAACCGGGTCGTCGAAATTGATTCCGCGACCGCCAATAAGCTTAAAGGCGTTAAGCCCGGCATCAATTTACCGATTAATTTTCGCGACCAGCTGATTGGCGTACTGGGCATTACCGGCGAGCCTGGTGAAGTGAAGGCATATGCGCAGTTGGTGAAGATGGCTTCGGAATTAATCATTGAACAAATGGCGCTCCTCGAGCAAAAACAGTGGGATAAGCGTTACCGCGAAGAGCTGATTAATCAGCTGATTTTGCGTGACCCGCCGCCGGACTCGCTGAACGCGGTGGTCTCATGGCTGGGAATTAATCTCCAGCTTCCGCGGGTGGTGGTGATTATGGAACTGCAACAACCGGATCGCGACGCGCTGCGTAATCTGATGGAGTATTTTGAATATCGCGCCCGCGACCATTTGGTCACGTTTTCCGACTTTAATGAGCTGATAATCTTAAAACCTATCGCGCTAAAAAACGGCGTCTGGCATAAATCGTTGGAACTAAGCGATCTGCAGAGATTTAAACATTACGCACAGTCCTGTGGTTTTTCCCGACTGATTGTCGGTGGCTATTTCACCGGCGAAAACGGCCTGCGTCGCTCTTTTCAGACCGCGAAATCCACCCAGGCCATGGCGAAAAGACTGAAGTTGAAGCATCAGTTCATTTTTCATGACGACTATGCGCTGGCGTCATTATTGGGCGGGCTTTCCGGTACCTGGCAAGCGGAAGAATTATCCAAAATCTGGCGCGATCTGGTTGCCCAGGACACCAAAGGCGTTCTGCAAAAAACGCTACAGCATTATTTTGAGCATAATTGTGATCTTTCGCAAACAGCGACCAGCCTGCATATTCATGTCAATACATTACGCTATCGACTGCAGCGAGTGGAAGATATTACAGGAATACAAATCAATAACTTAAAGCAGTTACTCTGGTTGTATATCGGCATGGAGTTACAGCGCTGAACTGTATTTTCCTCCAAATTTTTCGCCGTCTGGCGCCGTATTTTTAGCCGATACACACAAGTCTAACGCGGCTGCTTTCTCCATACTGCCCCCTGTTATTTTCATGGAGAAAGCAGAAGATGGTTTCAATAACAGCAACTGGCGCCATCATCGCACTCGTGGTGGCGATCGTTTTAATTTTACGCAAAGTCTCGCCGGCTTACGGCATGATGGTCGGCGCGCTGGTAGGCGGTCTGGTCGGCGGCGCCGATCTGGTGCAAACCGTGACGCTAATGGTCACCGGCGCGCAAGGCATTACCAATGCCGTGCTGCGCATTCTCGCGGCAGGTGTACTGGCCGGCGTATTAATTGAATCCGGCGCGGCAAACACCATCGCTGAAACGGTAGTGAAAAAAGTGGGCGAAAGCCGGGCGCTTTTAGCCTTAGCCATTGCGACGATGATTCTGACCGCCGTCGGCGTATTTATCGACGTGGCGGTTATCACCGTTGCACCGATTGCCCTGTCTATTGCCCGTCGTGCCGGTTTGTCGAAACTCGCCATTCTGCTGGCGATGATTGGCGGCGGTAAAGCGGGTAATGTGATGTCGCCTAACCCCAATGCCATCGCCGCGTCGGACGCCTTTCATGTTCCCCTCACCTCCGTGATGATGGCCGGGATAATCCCCGGTCTGTTCGGCCTGATCGTGGCTTATTTCCTGGCAAAACGTCTCAGCCAGAAAGGCTTGATGGTGATGCCCGACGAAGTGATTTCACACGACAACCACGGCAAGCAGCCGGGATTTCTTGCCGCTATCAGCGCGCCGCTCGTCGCCATTGTGCTGCTGGCGCTACGACCTGTTGCGGGTATCGCCATCGATCCGCTGATTGCCCTGCCCGTCGGTGGGTTAGCCGGTGCGATCCTGATGGGTAGGTTTAAGCAAAGTAACGCCTTTATGATGTCCGGGCTTACGCGCATGGCGCCGGTAGCCATCATGCTGCTCGGTACCGGTACGCTCGCCGGGATTATCGCCAACTCGGAACTGAAAGATGTGCTCATTCATGGGCTGACCTCTTCCGGCCTGCCTTCTTATCTGCTGGCCCCTATTTCCGGCGCGATCATGTCTATGGCAACAGCGTCCACCACGGCGGGAACCGCCGTTGCCGCCGGGGTATTCAGCCAGACGCTGCTGGGTCTTGGCGTATCAGCCCTTGCCGGTGCCGCCATGATTCACGCTGGCGCAACCGTACTGGATCACCTGCCCCACGGCAGCTTCTTCCACGCCACGGGCGGCAGTGTCGGCATGCCGATCCACGAACGGTTAAAACTGCTGCCTTATGAAACCCTTGTCGGTTTTGTTATCGCCCTGATTTCCACACTGATGTTTGGCGTCTTCGGACTTGCCGGGTAAGAACACGATGAAAATAGTCATTGCACCAGATTCATTTAAAGAAAGTTTATCGGCCATGCAGGTGGCCACCGCTATCGAGCAGGGATTTCGTGAAATTTATCCCGAGGCCGAGTATGTCAAATTGCCGATGGCAGACGGCGGCGAAGGTACCGTCGAGTCAATGGTTGAAGCAACCGAAGGCCATTATCTGTTCCAGAATGTGACCGGACCGCTGGGGACGCCAGTACAGGCGCGCTGGGGTATGCTGGGAGATGGGAAAACGGCAATCGTTGAAATGGCCTCCGCATCCGGACTGCATCATGTCCCGCCAGAACGCCGTGACCCTATGCTCACCACCAGCTATGGCACCGGCGAATTGATCCTTGCCGCGCTGGACCACGGCGTTGAGCGCATTATTCTCGGGATTGGCGGTAGCGCCACCAATGACGGCGGCGCAGGTATGCTACAGGCACTTGGTGTGGCGCTGCTTGATACAAACGGGAAATCGCTTCCTTTCGGCGGCGGCGCGCTAAGTGACCTGGCCATCATCGATGCCTCAGGCTGCGACGCTCGACTGAAAAACGTTTCTGTCACCGTCGCCTGCGACGTTAACAATCCACTCTGTGGCGCAACAGGAGCGTCAGCCATCTTCGGTCCGCAAAAAGGGGCAACGCCGGAAATGGTTGCCTCCTTAGACGCTGCGCTGGCCAACTTTGGTAAACGGCTTCAGGACGCAACCGGACGAAACGTGATGACGACGCCTGGCGCAGGCGCCGCAGGCGGCATGGGCGCGGCGCTGTTAGGGATACTGAACGCGGAGTTAAAGCCGGGCGTGGAGATTGTTATTGACGCGCTGCATCTCGATAGCCTGGTCGCGGATGCCAGCCTGGTGATCACCGGTGAAGGTCGTCTTGATAGCCAGAGCATCAGCGGTAAAACGCCGATTGGCGTCGCACGCTGCGCTAAGCGGTATCAGAAACCGGTGATCGCGCTGGCGGGCGGCTTAACGACCGATCACCAGATTGTGCATCAGCACGGGCTGGACGCGGTGTTCTCCGTGCTGACGCGAATCGCCACGCTGCCGGAAGCGCTACAGGATGCGGAATACAACCTGCGCGTTTCGGCACGCAATATTGCCAGCGTCTGGAAATTATCACAGCAGCAGATGCGCTAATCTTCAGCCAGGCCAGCAAGCAGTAGCTGGCCTGGATATTCTTTCTCACCAGCCCCGTGCTAAAATCGCCCGCTTCACTCATCCCACGCAAGGCACGATCATGGCAAAAACAGCAGCAGCACTGCATATTCTTGTTAAAGAAGAAAAACTGGCGCTGGATCTTCTTGAGCAGATTAAAAACGGCGCCGACTTCGGCAAACTGGCGAAGAAACACTCAATCTGTCCGTCTGGCAAACGCGGCGGCGACCTGGGCGAATTCCGTCAGGGCCAGATGGTTCCGGCATTCGATAAAGTGGTCTTTTCCTGCCCGGTACTGGAACCAACCGGTCCGCTGCACACCCAGTTCGGCTACCACATCATTAAGGTGCTGTACCGTAACTAACAAAAAACCCGGTGTCTTCAAACACCGGGTTTTTTATCTTTGCCGGATGCTGGCAACGCGGAATTAGCCAGCGACAGCGATACGCTTCATATCGGTCATATAGCCGCGCAGTTTCTTACCTACCTGCTCGATAGCATGGCCGCGAATCGCCTCGTTCACATCGCGCAACTGCGCGTTGTCTACCGCCCCTTCCGCAATCGCTTTGCCCAGATCGCCCGGCTGCAGGGTGGTCATGAACTCTTTCAGCAGCGGTACGCAGGCGTAAGAGAACAGGTAGTTACCGTACTCGGCGGTATCAGAGATAACCACGTTCATTTCGTACAGACGCTTACGGGCGATGGTGTTCGCGATCAGCGGCAGTTCGTGCAGGGATTCGTAGTACGCAGACTCTTCGATGATGCCGGAATCCACCATGGTTTCGAACGCCAGCTCAACGCCCGCTTTCACCATCGCGATCATCAGTACGCCTTTATCGAAATACTCCTGCTCACTGATTTTGCCTTCATACTGTGGCGCCGTTTCGAACGCGGTTTTACCGGTTTCTTCACGCCAGGTCAGCAGTTTCTTATCGTCGTTCGCCCAGTCCGCCATCATGCCGGAGGAGAACTCGCCGGAGATGATGTCATCCATGTGTTTCTGGAACAGCGGCGCCATGATCGCTTTCAGCTGTTCGGACAGCGCGTAAGCACGCAGTTTCGCCGGATTAGACAGGCGGTCCATCATCAGCGTAATGCCGCCCTGCTTCAGCGCTTCGGTGATGGTTTCCCAGCCGAACTGAATCAGTTTTTCCGCGTATGCCGGGTCGGTGCCCTCTTCCACCAGCTTGTCGAAGCACAGCAGAGAACCCGCCTGCAGCATGCCGCACAGAATGGTCTGCTCGCCCATCAGGTCAGATTTCACTTCGGCAACGAAGGACGATTCCAGCACGCCCGCGCGGTGGCCACCGGTCGCTGCCGCCCATGCTTTGGCAATCGCCATGCCTTCGCCTTTCGGATCGTTTTCCGGGTGAACCGCGATCAGGGTCGGCACGCCGAAGCCACGCTTGTACTCTTCGCGTACTTCCGTACCCGGGCACTTCGGCGCCACCATCACCACGGTGATGTCTTTACGGATCTGCTCGCCCACTTCAACAATGTTAAAGCCGTGAGAGTAACCCAGCGCGGCGCCGTCTTTCATCAGCGGCTGTACGGAACGCACCACGTCAGAGTGCTGCTTGTCTGGCGTCAGGTTTACCACCAGGTCCGCCTGCGGGATCAGCTCTTCGTAGGTACCCACTTTAAAGCCGTTTTCGGTCGCTTTACGCCAGGACGCTCGCTTTTCGGCAATTGCTTCTTTGCGCAGGGCGTAAGAGATATCCAGACCGGAGTCACGCATATTCAGGCCCTGGTTCAGCCCCTGCGCGCCACAGCCGACGATGACCACTTTTTTACCCTGAAGGTAGCTCGCGCCATCGGCAAATTCATCGCGGCCCATAAAGCGGCATTTGCCCAGCTGCGCCAACTGCTGGCGCAGGTTCAGTGTATTAAAGTAGTTAGCCATGGGTGATACCTCGTGATGTTGTGTGTCTTATTGTTCGGTTCGCGTTTCAGCGAGAATGTACCCACATTACAACAGGAAATTTATTGCGGAAATTGATATATTCACAACGTCACATTGCAATTTTTGCAATGTAAAAAGAGGGAGTGGAATCGGTGGATTTACGCGATCTGAAAATGTTCCTGCATCTGGCGGAAAGCCGTCACTTTGGCCGCAGCGCCCGGGCGATGCACGTCAGCCCGTCCACGCTTTCCCGACAGATACAGCGCCTTGAGGAAGACCTTGGCCAGCCGCTGTTCGTGCGCGATAACCGCACCGTCACGCTCACGGAAGCGGGCGAAGAGCTACGGGTCTTTGCCCAACAGACCTTATTGCAGTATCAGCAACTGCGGCACACGCTCGATCAGCAGGGACCGTCGCTCTCCGGCGAGCTGCATATTTTCTGCTCCGTGACCGCCGCTTACAGTCATTTGCCGCCTGTTCTCGATCGCTTTCGCGCGGAGCACCCCTCGGTGGAAATTAAACTCACCACGGGCGACGCCGCCGACGCGATGGAAAAGGTGGTGACGGGCGAAGCGGATCTCGCCATTGCCGGGAAACCTGAAACGCTGCCCGGCGCGGTGGCATTCTCGATGCTGGAGAATCTGGCGGTGGTGCTGATCGCCCCGGCGCTACCCTGCCCGGTACGCAGTCAGGTCGCGGTGGAAAAACCCGACTGGTCGACAGTGCCGTTCATCATGGCTGACCAGGGGCCGGTGCGCCGCCGCATTGAGCTGTGGTTTCGCCGCCATAAAATCAGTAACCCCATGATTTACGCAACCGTCGGCGGGCATGAAGCGATGGTGTCGATGGTCGCGCTCGGCTGCGGCGTGGCGCTGCTGCCGGAAGTGGTGTTGGAAAACAGTCCTGAACCGGTACGCAATCGCGTGATGATTTTAGAGCGTAGCGACGAAAAAACCCCGTTTGAGTTGGGGGTGTGCGCAACGAAAAAGCGGCTGCATGAGCCGCTGATTGATGCGTTCTGGAAGATATTGCCGAACCACTAGCCCGCCAGGAAGAAACGGAACGCCGGGTTTTGAGTTTCGTCGTGACACTCATAGCCCAGTTCGTTCAGGCGCGTTTCGAAATCCGGCTCGTGATCGCCCAGTTCGAAGGCTGCCAGCACGCGCCCGTAGTCGGTGCCATGGCTGCGGTAATGGAACAGAGAGATGTTCCAGTGGGTGCCGAGCGTATACAAAAACTTCAGCAAGGCGCCGGGAGATTCCGGAAACTCGAAGCTGTAAAGCCGTTCTTTCAGCGGCTTAGATGGACGCCCGCCGACCATATAGCGCACATGGAGCTTCGCCATCTCGTCGTCAGAGAGATCGACCACGCTGTAGCCGCCTTCATGCAGCAAATTAAGGATCTCTTTGCGCTCTTCCAGACCGCGACTTAAACGCACGCCGACAAAAATGCAGGCATCCTTGGCATCGGCAAAACGGTAGTTAAATTCCGTTACCGAACGACCGCCGAGGAGCTGGCAAAATTTCAGAAAGCTGCCCTTCTCTTCCGGAATGGTCACCGCCAGCAAGGCTTCACGCTGTTCACCCAGCTCGCAGCGCTCGGAAACGTAGCGCAGGCCGTGGAAGTTAACGTTAGCGCCAGACAGCACGTGCGCCAGACGTTCGCCGCGAATGTTGTGCTGGGCGATATATTTTTTCATGCCCGCCAGCGCCAGCGCGCCGGACGGTTCCGCCACCGCACGCACGTCCTCGAACAGATCTTTCATCGCCGCGCAGATAGCATCGCTATCAACCGTGATAATATCGTCAAGATACTCCTGGCACAGACGGAAGGTTTCATCGCCGATGCGTTTGACCGCCACGCCCTCGGCAAACAGCCCCACACGCGGGAGATCGACCGGATGCCCGGCATCGAGCGCCGCTTTCAGGCACGCAGAGTCTTCCGCTTCAATGGCAATGACCTTGATCTGCGGCATCAGCTGTTTGATCAGCACCGCCACACCTGCCGCCAGGCCGCCGCCGCCCACCGGCACGAACACGCGATCAAGGTGAGCGTCCTGCTGGAGCAGTTCAAGCGCCAGCGTCCCCTGCCCGGCAATCACCATCGGGTGGTCGAACGGCGGCACCCAGGTAAAGCCCTGCTGCTGCGCCAGTTCGATCGCTTTTGCTTTCGCCTCATCAAAATTCGCGCCGTGTAGCAGGACTTCTCCGCCAAAACCGCGCACCGCATCCACTTTGATATCAGCAGTCGCAACCGGCATGACAATCAGCGCCTTCACGCCCAGACGCGCAGAGGAAAACGCCACGCCCTGCGCATGATTGCCCGCCGACGCGGTGATCACACCGCGCGCTTTTTGGTCCTCGGTTAAGCCCGCCATCATCGCGTAAGCGCCGCGCAGCTTAAAGCTGTGCACCGGCTGGCGGTCTTCGCGCTTCACCAGGATGACGTTGTCGAGGCGCGAGGAGAGTTTTTCCATTTTTTGCAGAGGCGTGACCTGCGCCGCTTCATAAACCGGCGCGCGCAGCACCGCCCGGAGATATTCCGCCCCCTCGGGGGCGGCTGATAAGGGTTGTGACTCGGCCATCATTAGCCTCCAAGTTTGGATTTGTCGCGCACCGCGCCTTTGTCTGCGCTGGTCGCGAGGCTGGCGTAGGCGCGCAGGGCAAACGACACCTGACGCTGACGGTTTTTCGGCGTCCAGGCTTTGTCACCGCGCGCTTCCTGCGCTTCACGGCGCGCCGCCAGTTCGGCGTCGCTCACCTGCAACTGAATGCCACGGTTAGGGATATCAATGGCGATCAGATCGCCATCTTCAATCAGGCCAATATTGCCGCCGCTTGCCGCTTCAGGGGAAACGTGGCCGATGGAGAGACCAGAGGTCCCGCCAGAGAAACGACCATCGGTGATCAGCGCACAGGCTTTGCCGAGGCCCATGGATTTCAGGAAGCTGGTTGGGTAGAGCATTTCTTGCATTCCCGGACCGCCTTTCGGCCCTTCGTAGCGGATCACCACAACGTCGCCTTCCACCACTTTGCCGCCGAGAATGGCTTCTACCGCGTCGTCCTGGCTTTCGTAGACTTTCGCCGGGCCGGTGAAAGTCAGGATGCTGTCGTCCACGCCTGCGGTTTTTACGATGCAGCCGTTTTCCGCGAAGTTACCGTACAGTACCGCCAGACCGCCGTCTTTGCTGTAGGCATGTTCCAGCGAGCGGATACATCCTCCCGCGCGATCGTCGTCCAGTGTCTCCCAACGACAGTCCTGCGAGAACGCTTTGGTGGTGCGAATACCAGCGGGACCGGCACGGAACATCTGCTTCACGGCCTCATCCTGCGTCACCATCACGTCGTACTGCTCAAGCGTTTGCGGCAGCGTCAGCCCCAGTACGTTTTTCACGTCACGGTTCAGCAGCCCCGCACGATCCAGTTCGCCGAGGATCCCCAGCACGCCCCCCGCACGGTGGACATCTTCCATGTGGTATTTTTGGGTGCTTGGCGCCACCTTGCACAATTGCGGCACTTTGCGGGACAGCTTGTCGATATCGCTCATGGTGAAGTCAATCTCCGCTTCCTGCGCGGCGGCCAGCAGGTGCAGAACGGTATTGGTTGAACCGCCCATGGCGATATCCAGCGTCATGGCGTTTTCGAATGCTGCCTTGCTGGCGATGTTGCGCGGCAGCGCGCTGGCGTCGTCCTGCTCGTAGTAGCGTTTCGTCAGCTCAACGATGCGTTTGCCGGCGTTAAGGAACAGCTGTTTACGGTCAGCGTGGGTCGCCAACAGCGAACCGTTGCCCGGCTGGGAAAGGCCCAGCGCTTCGGTCAGGCAGTTCATGGAGTTGGCGGTGAACATTCCGGAACAGGAACCACAGGTCGGGCAGGCAGAGCGTTCAACCTGATTGCTTTGGTCGTCAGAGACTTTCGGGTCTGCGCCCTGGATCATCGCGTCGACCAGATCGAGTTTGATGATCTGATCGGACAGTTTGGTTTTCCCGGCTTCCATCGGACCGCCGGAAACAAAGATCACCGGAATGTTCAGGCGCAATGAGGCCATCAGCATTCCGGGGGTGATTTTGTCGCAGTTGGAGATACAAACCATCGCATCAGCGCAGTGGGCGTTCACCATGTACTCGACTGAATCGGCGATCAATTCGCGGGACGGCAGCGAATAAAGCATCCCTCCGTGGCCCATGGCGATACCATCATCCACGGCGATGGTGTTGAACTCTTTCGCCACGCCACCTGCGGCTTCTATTTGTTCGGCAACCAGTTTACCGAGATCGCGCAGGTGCACGTGCCCCGGCACGAACTGGGTAAACGAGTTCACGACCGCAATGATCGGCTTACCAAAATCGTCATCGGTCATTCCAGTGGCGCGCCACAGCGCGCGGGCTCCCGCCATATTGCGGCCATGAGTGGTGGTGGCGGAACGGTACTTAGGCATACTTTTTACTCCCAGTGTCTGTCTGTGAAATGGGACGGTGCGTGCCGTCCCATTTTTTATTCTTAGTGATTAACCTGATCCAACCAGCCGTATTTATCTTCCGTTTCACCGGTGAAGAGACCGAAGAAGGCTTGCTGAATGCGCTTCGTGACCGGACCGCAGCGGCCTTCGCCTACCTGGATTCCGTCAACGCTGCGCACCGGGGTGATTTCCGCCGCGGTACCTGACATAAACACTTCGTCAGCCAGATACAGGGATTCGCGGGACAGGACCTGCTCGCGCACTTCGATACCGAGGTCTTTCGCCAGTTTGATGATCGCGTCGCGGGTGATACCCGGCAGCGCGGAAGAGGTAAACGGCGGCGTGAACAGCACGCCATCTTTCACTTCAAACAGGTTTTCGCCTGCGCCTTCGGAGATATAGCCATTCACGTCCAGGGCGATACCTTCCTGATACCCATGGCGGCGGGCTTCGCTGCCCACCAGCAGAGAGGAAAGATAGTTGCCGCCCGCTTTCGCCGCCGTCGGAATGGTATTTGGCGCTGCGCGATTCCAGGACGACACCATCGCATCGATCCCCTGTTCCAGGGCTTCGGCGCCCAGGTATGCGCCCCATGGGAACGCTGCGATGATCACGTCGGTGTTGTATCCCGGAGGTGGGTTCACGCCCATGCCAACATCACCGACAAACACCAGCGGACGTATGTAGGCGCTGGTCAGGTTGTTTTTACGGATCACGTCGCGACAGGCTTCCATCAATTCGTCCACGCTTTGCGAAACCGGGAAACGATAAATTTTGGCTGAGTCATGCAGACGCTGCATGTGTTCACGATGACGGAACACCACCGGTCCTTTGTGAGAGTCGTAGCAACGGATACCTTCAAACACGGACGTACCGTAATGCAGCGCGTGGGACATCACGTGGACTTTCGCGTCCTCCCAACGAACCATCTCCCCATTGAACCAAATGTAATCAGCTTTTTTCGTCGTCATTTTTTTCTTCCTGTCGCGCTCAAGCACGGATTTGTTGTGATGTGGTTGTGCTCTGGCAGATGGCTACATGTGCAACGTCTACCAGTTTTGTTAACTGACTAAACAGTAAGTCGACCGACCGAGGGCTGGCAACGGTTAATTCGATATTGATGTTTTGCGCATCGCTGGCGGCTTCCATATTCATGGCGCATACCTGAAATCCGCGATGACGGACCACGCGCAATACGCGTTCTAACGTTTCGGGATTAAAGCGCGCTTCAACGGCGACCTGATGTTGCATCATAATGTTTTCTCCAGCATTTCAGAGTTGCTGGCGCCAGGCGGCACCAGAGGCCAGACATTCTCAAGTTCATTGATTGAGACATGAAGCAGGTATGGCCCCTCGCTGTTCAGCAGGGTGTCGAGTGCCGCTTCAACCTGGTCTTTACGGGTGATGTGTTGGCCAGGGATGCCGAAAGCGCTGGCTAACATGAGGAAATCGGGGTTATCGGTCAGAGTGGTTTCGCTATATCGTTCTGCAAAAAACAGTTGTTGCCATTGTCGAACCATCCCTAACCGTTGGTTATCCAGTAATACCATCTTCAACGGTAACCGCCTGCGTTTTACGGTGCCTAACTCCTGAACGTTCATCATGAAGGAGCCATCACCGGAGATACAGATTACGGTATCGTTGGGCCGCGCAACCTGTGCGCCTACCGCAGCCGGTAAGCCAAACCCCATGGTGCCTAATCCGCTGGAGGTGATGAAATTCTCCGGACGGGTATAAGTCATGTGTTGCGCTGACCACATCTGGTGCTGGCCGACATCGGTTGTCACCACGCAGTTTGCCGGTTTACGTTCGGACAACTGCTTCAACAGCAGCGGCGCGTAAATGGCATCGCCCGGATGGTCGTAGCGCCAGCTGTGTTCCGCTCGCAGCTCCGCGTTACGCTGGCGCCACGCATCGATATTTACCGGTTGCTGTAAAGCAGGCAGAAGGGCATTTAAATCGCCCTGCAGCGCAACGTGGGCCTGGCGCAGTTTGTTCAGCTCAGCCGGGTCGATATCCATATGAATCACACTGGCGTGCGGCGCGAAAGTGTTTAATTTGCCAGTCACCCGGTCATCAAAACGTGCGCCGATCGCAATCAGTAAGTCGCACTCCTGTACCGCGAAATTTGCCGCTTTGGTGCCATGCATACCAAGCATCCCCAGATAGTACGGATAGTCAGCCTCCACGGCGCCCAAACCTTTCAGCGTACAGGTAACGGGCATTTGTGTTGTCGCCAGAAACTCACGCAGCGCCGGTACCGCCTGCGCCATTCCTACGCCGCCGCCGACGTACAACATAGGTTTTTGCGCCTGCGCCAACATAGCGCGAGCTTGTTCAACTTCTGCATGGGGGAAAGCCGCTTCGCTTTCAACGGTGGTGAAATATGGCTCCAGCGCACCGCTGGCTAACTGGATATCTTTCGGGATATCGACCAGTACAGGACCGGGACGGCCGGAACGGGCGACGTCAAACGCCTCTGCCATGATGCGTGGCAATTCTTCCAGCGACTGCACCAGGAAACTGTGTTTGGTGCAGGCCAGCGAAAGACCTAATACATCCACTTCCTGAAATGCATCAGTACCGATGAACGGCGCAGAAACCTGCCCCGTGATAGCCACTACCGGAACGGAATCCAGCAGCGCATCCGCCAGGCCGGTGATCAGGTTAGTCGCCCCCGGACCGGAAGTGGCGATACAGACTCCGGTTTTACCTGTAGCGCGGGCGTAGCCAATAGCGGCCATCGCAGCACCCTGCTCATGGCGGCACAACAGGTGCTCCACGCCACCGTCATACAACGCATCGTAGACCGGCATAATTGCGCCACCGGGATAGCCGAAAACGGTCTCGACACCCTGCGCACGCAACGCATGTACCACCCACTGTGCTCCATTCATAGTTAGTTCCCCGCCGTAAATCCTGAGAAACAGAATTTTATGCTGTTATTCATTATCTGCTCCTCGATGGTAGTTTTAAGGTCAAAAAAAACCCCCGGACCTTTCGGTGCGGGGGTCTTAGTTCGTTAAGGCTTGATTTCTAAGCCTTTCCTCGTCCAAGTGCAGCCCCGCACGGTGGGATAATAATCACCACCACGCTAATCACGACCAGGCTAATCACTCGTAGAAGGGCTGTCATTTTTGTCGATTCTTGCATCTTGTTCGAAGGAATGCCTAAAGAGTTACCATAGATTTTGCCGATTGCACAAGATTTTTTTGGTTTGTTTTTTCCGATGCTGTTGATGATTAAACGTAACGTCGTTGTTTTTTATACAAAAAGTAATATTTGAAAAAAATTCACCTTGCACGGGTAACTCGCTGTTTCCGTTGTGCAACATACCTGTCTGATCGCCTTTTGCGAGCAGTCTTCCGGAATACGGTTCTATGCTTTCAAATTCAGTAAAAATACCGGAATACCCCTCGAAAAAACGCAAAATTACACAACATTCCCCCTAACGCGTACGCCATAATCATGGCCTCTGGAGGGGCTATGTCACTGTCAATTGTTCATACGCGAGCTGCGCTCGGCGTTAACGCGCCGGCTATCACAATCGAAGTCCATATCAGTAACGGGCTCCCAGGCCTGACGCTGGTGGGGCTGCCGGAAACCACCGTAAAGGAGGCCCGGGATCGGGTTCGTAGCGCTATTATCAATAGCGGGTATGAATTCCCGGCTAAGAAAATCACGATTAATCTTGCCCCTGCCGATCTCCCCAAGGAGGGAGGGAGATACGATTTACCTATCGCCGTTGCGCTTCTGGTGGCTTCTGAGCAGCTTAAGACCCATAGGCTTGATCAATATGAGTTAGTGGGCGAATTAGCGCTTACAGGCGCGCTACGTGGCGTTCCTGGCGCCATCTCCAGCGCTACCGAAGCGATACGCGCAGGAAGAAGCATCATCGTTGCAAAAGAGAATGAAGACGAAGTAGGACTGATTGACGGCGATGGCTGTCTGATAGCCGACCATCTGCAGGCAGTCTGCGCATTTCTGGAAGGCAAGCAGCCGCTCGATCCCCCTTCTCCGGGCGTATGGGGTTCTTCGCCCACTCACGACGATCTCAACGATATTATTGGCCAGGAGCAAGGTAAGCGCAGCCTGGAGATTACGGCGGCAGGTGGACACAACCTACTTCTTATTGGCCCTCCGGGCACCGGTAAAACAATGCTTGCCAGTCGGCTTAATGGATTATTACCACCTCTAAGTAACAAAGAGGCGCTGGAAAGCGCGGCAATCCTTAGCCTGGTTAATTCGACCAGTGTGCAAAAGCAGTGGAAACAGCGCCCCTTTCGATCGCCACATCACAGCGCATCCCTGGCGGCAATGGTCGGTGGCGGCTCCATTCCCGGACCCGGTGAAATTTCTCTGGCGCATAACGGCATACTTTTTCTCGATGAACTCCCCGAATTCGAACGACGCACATTAGATGCGTTACGTGAGCCGATAGAGTCCGGGCAGATTCACCTTTCGCGCACGCGGGCTAAGATCGCCTATCCGGCGCGTTTTCAATTGGTTGCGGCAATGAACCCCAGCCCTACCGGACATTATCAGGGAAAACACAATCGATGTACGCCAGAACAAACACTGCGCTATCTTGGCCGGCTGTCCGGACCGTTTCTCGACCGCTTCGATCTTTCGTTGGAGATCCCGTTGCTACCTGCAGGTATGCTCAGTCAGACCGAAGTCAAAGGTGAAAGTAGCGCTACGGTTAAGCAGCGGGTCATCGCTGCGCAGGAACGGCAGTACAGGCGGCAGGGTAAACTCAACGCACATTTGCAAAATAAAGAAATTCGTCAGCATTGCCCGTTGAACAACGAGGATTCGCAGTGGCTGGAAGAAACGCTCATCCATCTGGGGCTGTCTATCAGGGCGTGGCAACGTTTGTTGAAGGTTTCCCGGACCATTGCCGATCTCGAACAGGCGGAAGGGATCACTCGCCAGCATTTACAGGAAGCAGTGAGCTACCGGGCCATAGACAGGTTGCTTGCTCATCTGCAGAAACTCCTGACGTAAAAAAAGGGCTTACGCCCTTTTTTCGTTAGTCATCAGACTCAGTGTAGTCTTCAGCCCCTTCCATCTGCGGTTTACCGCCTGACAGGGTGTGGAAACGTTTTGGACGCTTGATGCGCGACATGTATTTAGACCATACACGTTCCGCTTCGGTCACCGGCTCGCGTTCACCACGGCATACCGCCACAAAGAGTTTCTCTTCCTCGGTAACCGGCTCACGCTTGCCAAGATCCAGCTCGTTGAAGGCATAACCATGACGCTCAAGCAGTTGTGCCTCTTTGATGGTGAAATCACCATGACGAGAGAACCCGCGTGGATAATATTTGTTGTCGAAATATCGATTAGTCGTCGTAAAGCTTTCCGCCATCCTGCACGCTCCTAATTCTTTGGCCGAGCTATTTATGGCGCGGAGTATTAGTTACGCTTGACAGAGTGTAAAACAAAACATTTAAATCATAACGACAAATAATTTTGCGGAGAGCACTGTGGATACGGAATTGCTAAAAACTTTCCTGGAAGTGAGCCGGACACGCCACTTTGGCCGGGCTGCGGAAGCACTCTATCTGACACAGTCGGCGGTGAGCTTTCGCATCAGACAGCTGGAAAACCAGCTGGGCGTGAACCTTTTCACACGCCACAGAAACAATATCCGCTTAACAGCAGCGGGGGAGAAGCTTTTACCCTATGCCGAAACGCTGATGAATACGTGGCAGGCGGCCCGCAAAGAAGTCGCCCATACCTCAAGGCATAATGAGTTCTCTATCGGTGCCAGCGCTTCTTTGTGGGAGTGTATGCTCAATGACTGGCTGGGTCGGCTATACCAGACACAAGAGCCGCAAACCAGCCTGCAATTCGAAGCGCGTATTGCCCAGCGCCAGTCTCTGGTCAAGCAGTTACATGAGCGTCAGCTTGATCTGCTGATCACGACCGAAGCGCCGAAGATGGATGAATTCAGTAGTCAGTTACTTGGGCATTTCACCCTGGCGTTATACTGCGCGCGCCCTTCTATGCTAAAGGATGCGTTGAATTATCTGCGGCTGGAGTGGGGTCCGGACTTTCAGCAGCATGAAGTGGGTCTGATCGCCTCGGATGAAATACCCGTGCTAACCACCAGTTCCGCCGAACTGGCCAGACAGCAACTGTCGGCGTTGAATGGTTGCACCTGGTTACCCACAGCATGGGCTAAGGAAAAAGGCGGTTTGCATACCGTTGCCGACAGTGCAACGCTATCGCGTCCGTTATACGCCATATGGCTGCAGAATAGCGATAAACATGCGCTGATCAGAGATCTTTTAAAAACCGGCGTACTGGAAGAATAAAACAATCATGAGGCAAGGATGCCGATAAGAAGGGATGGTGAATTCACTGTTTTACAAACAAAAAAAATCCTTAGCAAATGCTAAGGATTATTTTATGGCAGGGGCGGAGAGACTCGAACTCCCAACACCCGGTTTTGGAGACCGGTGCTCTACCAATTGAACTACGCCCCTAATTAGGGTGGCGGAACGGACGGGACTCGAACCCGCGACCCCCTGCGTGACAGGCAGGTATTCTAACCAACTGAACTACCGCTCCACCGAATTTTTCTACAACCACTGATTTTTACATCAGTCTACTGCTTAATTTGATGCCTGGCAGTTCCCTACTCTCGCATGGGGAGACCCCACACTACCATCGGCGCTACGGCGTTTCACTTCTGAGTTCGGCATGGGGTCAGGTGGGACCACCGCGCTACGGCCGCCAGGCAAATTCTTTGTGCTCTGTACGCAATACTTTATCGCATCAGCAGCGCTGGCTGCGCAAACTATTGCGTACTTAACTCTGAATCTGAGCTGAAAATCTTCTCAATTCCGCCAAAACATCTTCGGCGTTGTAAGGTTAAGCCTCACGGTTCATTAGTACCGGTTAGCTCAACGCATCGCTGCGCTTACACACCCGGCCTATCAACGTCGTCGTCTTCAACGTTCCTTCAGGAG